>CBRGOK010000296.1:0-5510 GCA_967798035.1 uncultured bacterium | reverse complement strand
AGGACCTCGAGCGCCCGGAGGATCGCGGCCTCCGTCCCGACGTCGACGGAGCTCGTCGGCTCGTCGAGGATGAGGATCGGGGCGTCCTTCAGGAAGGCGCGCGCGAGGGCGATCCGCTGCCGCTCGCCGCCGGAGAGCCGCATGCCCCGCTCCCCGACGTTCGAGTCGTACCCCTCGCGCAGGCGGCCGATGAACTCGGCGGCGCCCGCCGCCTCGGCCGCCGCGACGATCTGCGCGCGGCTCGCCCCCGGCCGGCCGTAGGCGATGTTCTCCGCGATGCTCGTCGAGAAGAGGACGGGTTCCTGGAGGACGATCGCGAACTGGTCCCGGAGGTCGGCGAGCCGGAGGTCGCGCAGGTCCGCGCCATCGAGGAGGAGACGGCCCTCCGTGGGGTCGTAGAAGCGGCTGAGGAGGCTGACGAGCGTCGTCTTCCCCGCACCCGTCGTCCCGACGATGCCGACGCGCCCGCCCGCGGGGATCTCCAGGCAGACGTCCCGGAGAACGGCGCGATCGGGCCCGTAGGCGAAACCGACGTTCCGGAACTCGACCCTCCCCGCGGCGCGATCCAAGCGTCGCGCCCCCGGCCGGTCGAGCACGTCGGCCGGCTCCTCGAGCACCTCGAACGCCCGCTCGACGCCCGCCAGATTGCTCTGGAGGCGGGCCACCTTCCCGCTCATCGACTTGATGGGGGAGTAGAGCTGCGCGACGTACCCGAGGACGAGGAGGAGGTCGCCCAGCGTGATCCGTCCGGCCTGGACGTGGCGGACTCCGGTGTAGAGCACGGCGGCCGTCCCCGCGGCGGTGATCATGGCGAGGAGGAGACCGAAGGCGCCCCCGCGGAGGGCGAGCCCCAGGCGCGCCCGGATCCCCTCCCGCGAGCGCTCGAGGAAGCGGCCCCGCTCGCGCTCCTCCTGTCCGAAGGCCTTGACGACCCGGATCGCCGAGAGGACCTCCTGCACGACCGCCAGGGCCCCGCTCTCGATCCTCCTCACCTCGCGCGAGCGCTTCCGGAGGCGCTTGCGCACGACGCCGAGCGCGACCATCAGGCAGGGGCAGATCGCCAGTGCCACGGCGGCGAGGACCCAGTCGATGCGGGCCGCGACGTAGAGGAGGGAGAGGACCGTCGCGCCCTCCGTCAGGAACGGGAGGAATCCCCCGATCGCGACGGACTCGATCGCGGGCGCGTCGTGCTGGATCCGGTAGACCGAGTCCGCCGTCCCCCGGCTGTCCGAGTAGGCGAAGGACAGCCGCTGGACGTGGCCGAAGAGGGCCGACCGGAAGTCCAGGACCAGCCGGTCCCCGGTGTAGGACCGGAGGAGAGAGCTCGACAGCTCGCGGACCTGGCTGGCGAGGGTCACGGCGAGGAGGAGCCCCACCGCGAACGCGAGGAGGGTCGCCTCCGACGCGCCCTCGGGGACGAGGCCCCGGAGGAAGCCCGGCAGCGGCAGGTCCTGCAGGACGCTGTCGACGGCGATCTTCATCGGCAGCGGCGCGAGGAGGGCGAGCGGGCTCGAGAGGAGCCCGATCAGGAGGATCCCCGTGATGTGGGGCCAGTAGGCGCGGGTGCGCTGGAGGACGCGGAGCAGGAGGCCCAGGTCGCCGGATCGAAATCTCCCCATCCCTCACCCCGCGTCCTGGGTCGACTCCAGGGAGAGCGCGACCCGGCCGATCCCCTCCTCGACCGCGCCCTGCGCGGACGCCTGGGCCGAGGCCGCCTCCTGCGCCGCGCCGAGTCCGAGGAAGAGGCCGAGCGCGCCGAGGATGGACGCCGCGGCCCACGCCTGGCTCGCCGCCGCCGCCGCGGCGAGGACCAGCGGGGGGAGGGCAAGAGCGAGACCCCAGGTCGACCACCGGGGCCTCGTGCGGACCCGGACGAGCTGTCTCCCCCCGCCGTGCTCCTCGACGGCGACGAGGAGGCGGACGGAGCCGGACATCCCGCCGCGGACCTCGAGGTCGAAGCGGTCGAAGTCCCCTCCACGAACCGCCGTCGCGCCGCTCTCGAGGAGGGCGCCCTCGATCGAGCGGACCCAGAGGTCGTGCGGCAGCCAGCGCTCCGACCAGAACGCGGCGCGCCGGGGCCGCGGGAACGCCCGCCCCGCCGGTCCCTTGCGGCGCCAGGGGGTGAGCCCCGCCTCGAGGCGCCCGCGCAGCCGCGCGAGCGGCTGGAGGAGGTGGAGGAAGGCGGTCAACCCGACCCGGCGCAGGCGCTCGAGGAGCCCGCGGGCGGGGCGCTCGAATCGGGCCCTGCGGGCCCCGCGCACGGCCTGGAGGAGGGACGCGGCGAGGGCGATCCCGAAGAGGGGCGCGGCGAGGAGGAGCGGCGGCCAGAGGATTCCGAGGAGGGCGAGCCCGGCGAGGGCGCCGACCAGCAGGAACCACTCCGGCATCAGCGGGAGCGCCGCGAGGAGCGTGGGGGCGGGCTCGTAGAGCGACTGGAAGGGGGCGGTCCCCCAGACCCCGTGGTAGACCCTCGCACGGCGGCTCAGGAGCGGCACCAGCGGCCGGCCGTAGACCCGCCCTCCCCAGGTGGCGTGTCCGGCGGCGTTGTACTTCTGCGGCCACTTCGCCTCGAGGAGCCCCTCCGCCCTCCCGTATCCGACCTGCTGCTTCCAGAACCCGCGGACCGAGGAGCGCGGCAGGTGCCAGACCATCGCGGCGGGGCTGAAGCCCAGGCTCGAACCCGCCTCCCGCAGTCTCCAGCAGACGTCGACGTCGTCGCCCGCGGCCCAGAAGCGGGTGTCGAATCCGCCGATCGCGAGGAGGGAGGAGCGCCGGAACGCCATGTTGCAGCCCGGCACGTGCTCCGCCTCCTGGTCGTCCACGAGCACGTGCACGGGGTTGCCCGGCGAGTTCGCCACGCACCGGCCCACGAACCCGTTCCCGGGAGGGGCGATGTTGGGCCCCCCGAGGGCGGCGTACGGCGTCTCGGAGAACGCGTGGGCCAGATAGGCGAGCCAGTGCGGGTCGGGGGAGGCGTCGTCGTCGATGTAGGCGACGATCTCGCCCGTGGCCGCGGCGAGGCCGACGTTGCGGGCGTTGCTCAAGCCCCCGTGGGGGATGCGGAGGAGCCGGACCGGGAACTCTCGGGCGATCGCCGCGGTCGAATCGCTCGACCCGTCGTCCACGACGATCGCCTCGAAGTCGGGGTACTCGAGCCGGCCGATCCCCTCGAGGCACGCGCGGATCGTGCGCCCCCCGTTGTGGCTGCAGACGACCACGGAGATCCGGGGGGAGGTCCCGTTCATCCGGAGGGGGGCCTCCTCGAAGACCGCGCGCACGGCGGCGAGGGCGGGCTTCGGGCTGCGATCGCGCCGGACCAGCCCGAAGTCCCAGTCGCGGATCTCGCCGGCCCCCGTGTGCCACTCGTCGGTCCAGGCGTAGACGAAGGCGCCGGCGCAGCCCGACTCGAACGCGGTCCGCACCTGTCCCTCGATCGACCTCGCCTGCGCCTCCTCGCCGTTGCGCCGGCTGTCGAGGCCGACCTCCGCCAGGATCAGCGGGCGGTTGCCCGCGAGGTTGTGGAGGCGGGCGAGGTAGGAGGCGAGGGTCTCGCGCGACTCGAGGAAGACGTTGAAGCAGAGGAAGTCGACGAAGTCGAGGCGGAGGTACTCCGTCGAGGGGTAGTTCGCGTAGGTGACGAGCGCGTCGGGGTCGGCGTGCCGGACCGCCTCGGCGAGGCGCGCGAGGAACCGCTCGATCGGCCGCTGGCCGTGCCACCGGACGATCGACGCCGGAATCTCATTTGCAATCGAGTAGGCGAGGACCGCGGGATGCCCCGCGCAGGCCCCCACCCCTTCCCGGGCGATCCGCTCGAAGTCGGGGGCCTCGCGCCCGTCGGAGAGGTAGCCCACGGAGCGCTCCAGGGCGAGCCCCACGAGGATCCGCAGGCCGTGGCGCTCCGCCGCGTCGAGGAGCCAGCGCGGCGGGACCGGGTAGGTCCGCACGGCGTTGACACCGGACTCCGCCATGGCGGCGAAGTCCCGCTCGACGACGGGCGGCGGCGGGAACTCCGCCCCCTCGGAGGAGGGGGCGAAGGTGCCGTAGGTCACGCCCCGGACGTAGAGCTTTGTCTCGCCTGCGTAGAGGAACTTGCCGTGAGCCTTCGGCCGCTCACCGCGCGGGACCCGCATCGATCGCCCCAACCCACCGCCGCGTCTCCATTCGCACGCACCACGGCCGGATCCGAGCCCCGGCCGTCCCGACGCCGTGTCCGCGCTTCGACGCGGACCGGCAGCACCCTGAGGAATCTCCTAGCGGATCCCTCTCGTGCCCGAGAGTGGAAGTATCCCCCGTCCATCGGCTCTTTGCAATCTCCTTGCGCGCGCCGGCCCCGGCCCCGGCGGCGTCCACGGGGGGACCCCCGCCTCTTTACAATCCCGCGCCGCGATGAGCGGAGCCTCCCTCGTCCGGCGGCCCTGGCTGGTCGGCCTCGCCGCCTCCTGTGCGCTCTACGCCCCGGCGCTCCTGCGCCCGGACTCCGCCCTCCTCCCGCTCGACCACCTCGGCGCCTCCCAGCCCTGGCGCGGAGACCGCGCTGCCGCGCCCCGCGCGAACGCGATCCTCACCGACCAGGCCTTCGACTTCTTCCCCTGGCACGAGTTCTTCTCCCGCGGGCTCTCCCGGGGGTCCGTTCCCCTCTGGAACCCCCACCAGGCGCTCGGCGAGCCCTTCGCGGGGAACGTCCAGGCGCGGCTCCTCGATCCGGCGACGTGGCTCGTCGCCGCGGCGAACGGCGCGACGGGCTCCCTCTACGGATGGACATTGAGCGCGATCCTCCGGACGGCCGTCTCGTTTTTCTTCGTGGCGAGGCTCGTCCGGCTGCTCGGAGGGGGAGGGCTCGGGTCGCTCCTCGGCGGGGCCGCGTACGCCTTCTCCGGTTTCTCCGTCGTCTACGTCAACCACCCGATGGGTCACGTCGCGCCCTGGGTGGCCGCGGGGGCGTACGCGGCCGGCCGACTCCGCCGGGAGCCGGGGGGCCGGGAACTCGCCTCCCTGGCGGGGGCCGTGGCGCTTTCGATCGCCGGCGGACATCCCGAGTCGACCCTCATCGGCCTCCTGGCGATCGCGTCGGCGTACCTCCTCGCGGGACCCTCGGGGCGGCGCTCGCTCGGCCCCTTCCTCCTCGCCCTCGCCCTCGGGATCGCGCTCGCCGCTCCCGTCCTCCTCCCGTTCCTCGAGTACCTCGCCAACGGCGCGGTCGGACCGGAGCGATCCGGCGCCCGCCGCCTCGCGCTCGAGGGGGACGCGGTCCTTGGCTCGATCCCTTGGACCGCCTCCGCCGCGCTCCTCCTCCTCCTCGCGCGGCTCGTGGGGGGCCGGTCGAGGTCTCCCCTCCGGCGGGCGGCCGCCCTCCCCTGCGTCGCGGCCGCCCTCTTGTGCGCCTTCCACTTCGGGACGCGCGGCTCGGGGGGGGAGAGCCTCGCCGTCCTCCTGTGGCCCGCCGCGGTGCCGGCATCCTCCTCCGAGGAGTTCCTCTCCCTCTCGATGCACACCAGCTCGGTCGCGTTCGT
>CBRGOK010000295.1:0-5530 GCA_967798035.1 uncultured bacterium | reverse complement strand
CCCTCCCGGAGGGGAGGGTCGCCGGTGAGGGGGGACCCGCAGGCCGCGTCTCCTGCGGAAAGGCGGGGGCGAGCGCCGCCGCTCCGAGCCCCGCGTGCAGGAGGATCCGGCGCAGCGGCGGGCGCGTCACTTCTCGACCGGGAATCCGGCGTTCCGCCAGGCCGTCATCCCGCCCACGACGGAGGAGATCTCCCCCTTCCCCTGGCGCTGGAGGAGGCTCCCGACGATGTTCGAGCGGTAGCCGGTCCCGCAGATGACCCAGGTCGGACGGCCCGGCTCCACGCGCGCGGGGCTCCCCCCCATTCGCTGAAGCGGCATGTGGACGGCCCCGGCGATGTGCCCGGCCCGCCACTCCTCGTCGGTCCGGACGTCGAGGACGAGGGGGGCGGGGCCCTTCTCGAGGCGCTCGCGCAGCTCGTGCACGGAGACCTGCGGCAGGTGGACGATCGGCCGGCCCGCCTGCATCCACGCCCCCATCCCGCCGGCGAGGACGCCGCTCACCTTGTCGTAGCCCACCCGCGCCAGGGAACGCGCGACCTCCTCGGCCCTACGGTCCTCGGGGAGGACGAGGAGGATGGTCGCCTTGTCTGGGACCACCCATCCCGTCCAGGTCGAGAATCGCGGTCCCGGCGGGACGTTCATCGACCCTTCCACGTGCCCCGATCCGAACGCGACGGCTTCCCGCGCGTCGAGGACGACCGCTCCGGGGCGGGAAGCCGCCTCGGCGAAGGCGGCGGGGGAGAGGGCAGGGACCGGGCCGACCTCGCCGAGGATGGGGGGGCCGACCCGATTCAGCTCGGAGACTCGCGCGAAGTACGGCGGAGCGGGGGGGAGCCCCGCGACGAGGGCGTCGACGAAGTCCTTCTTCGTGCGCCCGGCGAAGGCGAGGTTGAACTTCTTCTCGAAGCCGATCGTCGAGGAGAGCTTCGCCGCGATCCCCTTGCCGCACAGCGACCCCGCCCCGTGAGCGGGGTAGACCTCCGTCCCCTCGGGGAGCTTCAGGAGCTTCCCCTCGAGCGAGTCGTAGAGGGAGCCGGCAAGCTCTCTCGCGCGATCCGCGCCGAAGAGGTCAGGCCTCCCGACGTCTCCGACGAAGAGGGTGTCCCCCGTGAACACGAGCCAGGGCTCGGGCGACCGCGACAGGTCCGAGATCGCGAAGGAGACGCTCTCCGGCGTGTGGCCCGGCGTGTCGAGCACGCTCACCCGCACCGTCCCCAGGTCGAAGCGGTCCCCGTCGACGAGGGGGAGGTGATCGAAGGGGGCGCCCGCCTTCTTCGACATACCGACCTTCGCCCCCGCCTTCTCCGCCAGCTCCCGGTGCCCCGCGACGAAGTCGGCGTGGAGGTGGGTCTGGAGGACGTGGGTGATCTTCATCCCCTTCTCGCCCGCCGCCCGCAGGTAGGGCTCGACGATCCGCTCGGGGTCGACGACCGCGCAGATGCCCGCCTTCTCGCAGCCGATCAGATAGGAGCTCTGGGAGAGCTCCTCGACGAAGAAAGTCCGGAAGTGCATGGCTGCCTCCGCGGGAGTGGGGGGATTGTAGGCCCGCCGCCCCGCCCCTGCCCGTCGGAGGCGGGTAGATTGAGCCCGATGGCCCCCGAGGATCGCCGCCGCTGTCCGTGGCCGACGGGCGATCCCCTGATGATCGAGTACCACGACCGGGAGTGGGGCGCTCCCCTCCACGACGACGGGAAGATCTTCGAGTTCCTCGTCCTCGAGGGGATGCAGGCGGGGCTCTCCTGGCGGACCGTCCTCCACAAGCGGGAGAACTTCCGCCGCGCCTTCCGGGGGTTCGATCCGAGGAAGGTCGCCCGGTTCACCGCGCGCGACGTCCGCCGCCTCCTCGGCGACGCCGGGATCATCCGGAACCGGGCGAAGATCGAGGCCGCGGTCGGGAACGCGCGGGCGTTCCTCCGGGTGCAGAAGGAGTTCGGATCCTTCGACCGCTACGTCTGGCGGTTCGTCGGGGGGAAGCCGCTCCGGAATGGATGCCGGACGCTGCGGGATCTCCCCGCGCGCTCGAAGGAGTCCGACGCGATGAGCGAGGACCTGCGCCGCCGCGGATTCCGGTTCGTCGGCTCGACGATCTGCTACGCCCACATGCAGGCGACGGGGATGGTGAACGACCACCTCGTCGAGTGCTTCCGCCACCGCGAGGTGGTGCCGAAGGGCGCGGCTACTCGAGGAGGAACTTCAGGAACTTTCGGGTGACCGGCGGGACGATCGCCATGCCGCACGGCGGGCAGGGGTCGGGCCTCGGCTCCGTCTTCCAGGCGACGCCGTAGGGGAGGTTGGACTCCCCTTCCGCCGACAGACGGAGGGCGAAGCGCTGCCGGATGAGGGAATCGAGGAAGGTTGTCCGGTGGTCCCTCTCGGCCTGCGCCCTCGCGGCGACGATGGCGGCGGCGCAGCGGTCGAAGTTCGTCGAGAGGTAGAGGTCCGCCTTGCGGAACGCTTCGGGAGCGGCCGACGCGTTCTCCTCGATCGTGCGGATCGCCGCCTCCAGTTCGGGCGTCGTCGAGGCCTTCGCGCGGGCCTCGAGGCGTCCTTCGCCGTGGAGCAGGTCGCGGATCCCCTCGACGAGCCGGGCGGGGAATCCGATCTCGACGGAGGGGCCTCCCTTCCCGCCGGAGCGGACCGGCACGAGAGTGCGGAAGTCGAGCTCGGCGCCGGCGAGCCTCCTCATTTCGGGGTCGAAGAGGACGGCGTTCTCGACCGGCCGCCCCTCGACGAGGAGGGGAGGAACGCAGAAGTAGACCGCCTCGAGGAGGAGCTCCTGCACGCCGACGTCGTTCGACGCGACCATCCCCTCGAGCGCGCGGCCGAGGGCGGGGCGGTCCTCCGGCTTCTCGGGGATGTAAAGAGCGATCCCGACCATCCGGTCGCGCCTCATCCGCGCGCGGGCCTTCTCGACGATCTCGGTCGTTCCGTCGGATCGACCCTGCGGTCGGACGAGGCTTCCAAACCCGAGGAAGACCGAGCCGGCCGCGGACTGGCGGAGGAAGGTGCGTCGGGTGAGGGTCATGGGTACGGATCCCCGGCGAAGGGTCCTCTCTTCGACGCGGGGAGGTTTCGGCGGTTCGCCCGGGATCCCTCAAGGAACGAAGAGGGCCGTCCCCGTCGGGGGGGACGGCCCCGGAGAAACGGGGCCCGGCCCGTGGCCGGCGCCCGGATCAGGGAACGATCTGGATCGGCGCCGCCTCCGAGGCGTGGAGCGGCAGCCCGCCCGGCGCCAGGGTCACGAAGCCGATGTAGAAATTGAACCCCACGAGGGAGGCATCGGTCGGGATGGAGAGGTTCGGGGCGGTCGTGATCCCGTCCGCGCCGAGGTTGCCGAGGAAGCCGTTGAACACGCCCGTGGAGTGGAAGACCGAGATCTCGAAGAGGACGTCCTGGTTGAGGGGGACGTGGACGCCGAGGTAGTCGAAGCCCGGGCTCGTCCCGAACGACGCGGCCCCGACGTAGAGCGCCCCGGGGTCCTGCCTCGAGCGGAAGGTGAGGGGAACCGTCCCGCCGACGTGGGCGACCGCGCCGACCAGGAGCGCGACGTCCGGGGTCTGGTTCTCCCCCGTCCCCGCCGACCATCCCGCGCCGAGGTCGGCCCAGAGCTCCAGCGTGTCCAGTTCGTCCTGCGTCA
Source organism: uncultured bacterium (assembly GCA_967798035.1). GTDB lineage: Bacteria > Planctomycetota > UBA1135 > UBA1135 > JAKEFM01 > JAKEFM01. The sequence continues at coordinate 1,893 of CBRGOK010000295.1, read as the reverse complement.
GGGGCGGGACCCCCGAGTTCGGCGGCGGCATGGGCGCACCGGAGTAGTTCACGTCGTTCGGGAAGGTCCCGTTCGTGAACCCGTCGAGCCGCTGGCCGTGGAGCTTCCAGACGAGGAGCGACTGGCGGGCGCGGCCGTTGGCCACGTACTTCGAGAAGAAGATGGCGTTCTGGCTGAAGGCCCCGACGGGCTGGCCGTTCACCGTCATCTGGTTGGGAGGGACCTCGACCCCGGAGGCGTCCGTCTGCATCAGCCTCTCGTAGGAGCGGTTCCAGATTCCGGGCCCGCCCGGCATCTGCGGGAAGTAGATCCCGGGGGCGTCGCGCAGGTCGAGGTTCGCCCCCGTTGCCGCCGCCGGCGACCCGTGGCACTGGATGCACTTGGTGTCGAAGATCGGCTGGACGTCGCGGAGGTACTCCATCCGCTGGCCGAATCCCGAGAGCCCGATCGGCGTCGGAGGCTGGCCCGCCGCGATCGAATTCGCGAACGGGGGTCCCGGCGTGGTGCGCGCGTGGCAGCCCGTGCAGGTCGTCCCCTTGCCGGGGAAGACTTGCCGCCAGTTCGTGCCGTTGACGAGGGCGAAGCCCTCCTCGTCGAGGCTCTGGAAGGTGAAGGGTGTGTCCGCCGGGACCTCGACCTTGAAGGAGCGGTCCGTGTAGAGCTGGATCTCCCCCATCACCTCGGAGGCCTCGTAGGGGGTGCGTCCGCGCTGGCGCGCCTGCTGGTTGGTGAAGTCGGGGTCGGTGAGCTTGATCGGGACCCCCTTGAGGAACCGGAAGCGCTTCACGTCCGCCGGGAGGAAGGCCCCGTGGGTCTTCGGGGTCCCCGCATTCGAGAAGTTGTAGTTCCCCACCCCCGCGTCGGCGCACCCGATGAAGCCCGTCGTCGCGCTGCTCGTCCAGGGGGGGATCACGTCCGGCTCGGCCTGCCCGTGGAGCGTCGCGTACGGGACGACCGGGAGCGCCTCGACCTCGTCCATCATCGGGTCGTTCACGAAGAGCGTGCGGATCACGTTCCCGAGCGGATCGGTCACGAGCGGGTCGACGACGAAGAGACCGAAGTCCGGGAGCGGGGTCTGGTTCTGGAAGACCGGCCCGGGGCTCCAGGAGAGGAGGATCCTCCCGTCGGGGAGCGGCCGGGGCGCCTTGAAGCGGCCGTCGGGCTCGGGGACGTCGGCCCCCGTGTTCGACGGGGAGAGGTTGGCGAAGAGGGAATTGAAGGCGGGGGGAGGGCCGAAGGGCTGGTCGGGGTCGATCAGGACGAGGGCCCCCGACCGGAAGACGTTCACGAAGTAGTGCTGCGTCGCGACGAGGAGCCCGTTCGGCATCTCGCGCGGGTCGTCGAATCCTCCGCCGTTCCCTCCGAGGTGGTTCCCGAACAGTTCGTCGATCCCCTGGTGGTCGCCAAAGTCGATCCCGCCGTCGAGCCGCATCTCGAAGAGGGGGAAGCGGGAGTTCGGGCGGTCCTCCGCGCGCTCCCAGCGCGACCAGACGATCCGGCCGTCCTTGAGGACGATCGGGCGCTGGTCGCTCGAGAGGTTCTGGGAGAGGCGCTTGGGGTTCTGCCCCTGCGGGCCCGCCATCCAGAGGACGGAGTTCTGCGGGTCGGCGACGTTGAAGGGCGTCTGGTCGACGCCGAGGGAGGTGTCCTCCCCGTACTCGCCGGCGCGATTGGAGAGGAAGACGAACCCGAGCCCGCCCGGGAGGTAGTGGGGGTCGGTGTCGTTCCAGGGACCGGAGGTGAGGGGCGTCATCGCGCCACCCGCGACCGGCATCTCGTAGACGTGCCACTGGTCGGCGCCGTTGAGCTTCGCGGCGAAGATCACAGTCGTCGCGTCGAAGGACAGCTCCGGATCCTTCGCCGCGCCGGCGACGAGTCCCGTCAGGTTCGTCT
>CBRGOK010000294.1:0-5536 GCA_967798035.1 uncultured bacterium | reverse complement strand
GCTCGTGCTCGGGCCGATCGCGCTCGCCCCGAGCCAGTCGGCCGCCTTCTCGGGCTCCTACGTCCCGACGGCGAATCCCTCGGCGAGCGTCGTGACGGCGAGCGGGCAGCCCGCCTCGATCTGCAACCTCGGCCCCGTGAGCGACACGGCCTCCTCGACCTGCGGGGTGACGTGCATTCCCGGGATCGACGTGACGAGCGCCTGCCAGGCCGCGCCCGCCCCCGGCCAGCCGATCTCCCTCACGGGGACGGTGACGAACACGGGGAACGCGAGCCTGACGAACGTCACGGTGGTGGACGAGCACGCCGGGATCGTGCTCGGGCCGATCGCGCTCGCCCCCAACCAGTCGGCGAGCTTCTCGGGCTCCTACGTGCCGACGACGAATCCGTCGGCGAGCGTCGTGACGGCGAGCGGGCAGCCCGTCTCGATCTGCAACCTCGGCCCCGTGAGCGACACGGCCTCCTCGATCTGCGCGGTGACGTGCACTCCCGCGATCGACGTGACGAGCGCCTGCCAGAACGCCTCGGGCCCGAGCCAGCCGATCACGGTGAGCGGGACGGTCCGGAACGTCGGGAACACGAGCCTGACGAACGTCACGGTGGTGGACGACCGGGCGGGGCTCCTCCTCGGGCCGATCTCCCTCGCCCCGAACCAGACGAGGAGCTTCACGGGCACCTACCTCCCGACGGCGAGCCCCTCCTCGAGCGTCGTCACGGCGAGCGGGCAGCCCGCCTCGATCTGCGGCCTCGGCCCCGTGAGCGACACCGCGACCTCGACCTGCTCGGTCCAGTGCACCCCCTGCCTCTCGGTCACGAACCACTGCGTGAACGCCTCCGACACGGGCCTGCCGATCGCCTTCTCCGGGACGATCACGAACTGCGGAAACACGCCTCTCGTCCAGGTCTCGGTGCTCGACGATCGGGCCGGGCGCCTCCTCGGTCCGGTCACGCTCGCCCCGAACCAGTCGGCCTCCTACAGCGGGAGCTACCTCCCGACCTCCACCTGCGGGCTCCCCTCGACGAACCGGGTCACGGTCCGCGGGACCCCCGTCGGGATCTGCGGCGACGCCGGCGAGGTCTTCTCGACGGCCGCCGCGACCTGCACCCACCCCTGCTGGCCGATCGACAATCCGTTCGGGGCCTGCTCGCCGGGCTACTGGCGCAACCACGCGGACCGCTGGGACAGCCCGGCCGATCCGATCGCCAACGCGGCGGGGTTCACGACCTCCACGAGCTTCAACGCCTTCTTCGGCCTCACCGCGCAGCAGTCGCCGTTCAGCGACCGGTTCACGATGCTCGACGCCGTGAACGCGAGCGGCGGCAACGGGCGCAAGCTCGCCCGGTTCGGGGTCTCGACCCTCCTCAACATCGCCTCGGGGATGGAGACGATGCTCCCCCCGAGCGCCCCGACCCCGATCGCCCTGATCGCCGCGACCCGGAACGGCATGATCGCGCACGTGTACGAGCCGCTCGCGAGCGAGCTCTCGGCCATCATCGACCTCCTTCCCTGTCTGCTCAACTAGGCGCGGGTTCCTCCGTCCGCGGCCGCGCGGAGCAGCTCCGCCGCCCGGTAGGTCGGGCGGACCTGGGGACCCGCGACGACGCGTCGGATGCCGAGCGCCTCGGCCATGCGCCTCCACTCGGCGTACTCCGCCTCGGGCACGGTCCGCGCGGCGGGGGGGTGGCGTTCCGTCCGAGCGGCGTAGGCGCCGATCGCCAGCGTCTCGCAGCCCACGCTCGCGAGATCGGCGATCGCGGCGACGACCTCCTCCTTCTTCTCCCCGAGCCCGAGGGAGAGAGCCGACTTCACCTGCGCGCCGCCCGGGAACGCTCCCGCGCGGCGGAGCAGCTCGAGGGAGCGGGCGTAGTCGCACCGGGGCCGGACCGCGGGGAAGAGGCGGCTCACGGTCTCGAGGGCGTGGGAGAGGACGTGGGGACCCTCCTCGAGGACGCGGTGGAGGGCGGCGCGGTCGCCGCCGAAGTCGGGGACGAGGACCTCGACCGTCGTCGCGGGGGAGGCCGCCCGCACGGCGCGCACGGCCGCCGCGAAGTGCGTCGCCCCCCCGTCGGGGAGGTCGTCGCGTTCGACGGAGGTGAGGACGACGTGGCGGAGGCGGAGCTTCGCGACGAGCGAGGCGGCGCGCTCGACCTCGCCGGGATCGGGGGGAGCGGGCCGCCCCTCCCGGAGATAGCAGAACGCGCACGCCCGCGTGCAGACGTCCCCGAGGAGGACGAACGCCGCGGTCGAGGCGGCGTAGCACTCCTCCCGGTTCGGGCAGGCGGTCTCCTCGCAGACGCTCCCGATCCGCGCCCCCTTCGGGGCGCGCCCGAAGGGGGAGAGCCGGGCGCCCGCCGCCCGTCTTCCCCTCACGGAGAAGGGCGCCCGGGCCCCGCCTCCTCGGCGACGACGAAGGCGAGCGCGATCCCGGCGTCGTGCGTGAGGGAGAGGTGGAGGCGCGCGATCCCCCGGTCCCGGGCGATCCCGGCGCAGACGCCCCCGAGCCGGACCGTCGGCGGCCCGCCCGGCGCCCGCACGACCTCGATGTCCTTCCAGGTGACCCCGCCGCGCCAGCCCGTCCCGAGCGCCTTCATCACCGCCTCCTTCGCCGCGAAGCGCGCGGCGAAGTGGGTCGCGGAGGGGGCGCGGCGCCGGCAGTAGGCGCGCTCCCCCTCCGTGAAGATGCGCGCCTCGAAGCGCTCGCCCCACTCCCGGAGGACGCGGGCGAACCTCGGGATCTCGACGAGGTCGACGCCGTTCGAGACGATCACGGGGTCGTCTTACCCGGGGGGGAACCTCCCGGGCAAGCGCCGCGCATGAGCCGATCCGATCGGGAGATCTGGGACCGCCGGTGGTCGCGGCCGGACGCGCACGCCGGCCTTCCGCCGGAACCGTTCCTCCTCGAGGCGCTGGCGGACCTCCCCCGCGGGAGGGCGCTCGACCTCGGGGCGGGGGAAGGACGCCACTCCCTCCTCCTCGCATCGCGGGGCTGGCGCGTCGACGCGCTCGACGTCTCCGAGGTCGCCCTGCGCCGCCTCGCGCGGCAGGCGCGGGCGCGCGACCTCCCGGTCCGCTGCGCGGTGGTGGATCTCGAGGAGTGGAGGCCTCCGGAGGCGACCTACGACCTCGTCGTGAGCGTCGACTTCCACCTCCGCCCCCTCCTCCGGCCCCTGCTCGCCGGCCTGCGTCCGGGAGGCGGCTACCTCGCGGCCCAGCGCACGCTCGGGCACGACGGGGAGCCCCTCCGCGAGGAGTGGCGGCTCGACGCTCCCGACCTCGCCGCGGCCTTCGCCGGCTTCGACGTCCTCGTCGATCGCGTCCGGGGCGGGAGGCGGGAGTTCCTCGCCCTCCACGCGCGTTTGCACCCGCCTCGCCGGGCGCGCTAGGGTAGTCCCCCCTCGCTCCACCCGCCTTGGGGCTCCTCGCCCGCTCCCGCATCCCTCGCTCCCACCTCCTCCTCCTCGCCGCCTCCCTCGGGCTCTTCGCCTACGGGACGGCCTACGTCTGGGACGACCCGGTGGCGTTCCGGGACTGGATCCGCGAGGACGGCCTGGTCGAGTGGCTCACCGTCGTCGGGTTCCTCGCGTGCGCCGTCGTCGCCTTCCGCACGGCGGCGGCGCTCCGGGCCGAGGGAGGGAGGGCCGCCGCGGCGCGGTGCTGGACGCTCCTCGCCTTCGTCCTCCTCTTCGCGTGCGGCGAGGAGATCTCCTGGGGGCAGCGGATCTTCGGCTGGGATAGCCCCCCCTGGTTCCAGATCTACAACAACCAGCAGGAGACGAACGTCCACAATCTCAAGTTCAGCCACTTCGACGTGAACCGGGTGGTGTTCGGCAAGTTCCTCGCCGTCGTCAACGTCGCCTGGGCCCTCCTCCTCCCGATCCTCTGGCGGTGGCTCCCCCCGGTGCGGGGCGTCGTCCGGCGCCTGGGGATCCCCCTCGCGCAGAACCTCCACATCGCCGTGTGGATCCTGGTGGCCACCGTCAACCGCTTCTCCACGCGCCAGGTGCCGAAGGCGCAGGAGCTGCTGGAGTTCATGGGGTCCGTGATGATGTTCGTCATCCTGACCCACCCCCTCAACGCGGAGGACCTCCCGGCGGCGCGTCGAGGCGCCCCGGCGGGGCCGGCGACCCCCTGAAGGCGTCCGTGCGCCTCCTCGCGCGCGCGTTGCCGCGGACGCTCGCCCTCGCCCTCGCGGTCACGCTCCTCTACTGGGCGGTCTTCGCGGCGCTGCGCCTCGCCTTCTGGCGCGCCTTCGAGGCGAGCGAGGAGGCGCCGTCCTCCGACCTCGCGCGCGCCCTCGCCCTCGGCTTCCAGTTCGACCTCCGGCTCGCCCTCCTCGTCGCGCTGCCGATCCTCCTCCTCGGCTGGATCCCGGCCCTCGATCCCTCGCGCTCGCGCGGCGGGCGCAGGATCTGGACGGCCTACCTCCTCGGCCTCGCGGCGCTCTTCGCGATGGTCTACGCCTTCGACTTCGGCCACTACGACTGGATGCACGGCCGGATCGACGCGACGATCTTCGACCACCTCCGGGAGGCGGGGACCGCGCTGCGCGTGGGGTGGGAGAGCTATCCCGTCGTCTGGGCGCTCGCGGGGCTCGCCCTCTTCCTCGGCGCCTTCGCCTGGGCGCTCCGGCGGTTCGTCCTCCGCCCGCGACCCGAGGAGGGGACCCCCTTCCCCCGGCCGGCGCGGTTCGCCGCGACCGCCCTCTTCGCCGTCTTCTACGCCTGGGGCCTCAACGGGACGGTCCACGCCTACCCGCTCCGGTGGAGCCACGCCTTCTTCAGCCCCAACCCCTTCACCTCCGCCCTCGCCCTCAACCCGGTCCTCTACCTGGCGGACACGTGGGCCTCCGCCGCCGCCGAGCGTCCTCCGGACGCGGCGGAGGTTCGCGGGCACTACGCCGAGGTCGCCCGCCTGCTCCGCGTCGACGCCCCCGATCCCGAGCGCCTCACGTTCGAGCGGAGGCTCGTCCCGCCGGCCCCCGCGGGCCGGAGGCCGAACGTCGTCGTCGTCTTCCTCGAGTCGTTCGGCGCGAACAAGGCGGGCGTCTTCGGCCGCGACGCCGATCTCGACCCGACGCCGAACTTCGACGCGCTGGCGCGGGGGGGGCTCCTCTTCCGCCTCTTCTTCGTCCCGAGCCTCCCGACGGGGCGCTCGATCTTCTCCGTGATCACCGGGATCCCCGACGTGAACCCGGGAGAATCTGCGAGCCGCAACCCCAAGCTCGTCCGGCAGCGCACCCTGATCAACGCCTTCGAGGGGTACGCGAAGTGCTACTTCTACACGGGGGACCTCGCCTGGGCGAACCTCCGGGGCGTGCTCGCCCACAACGTGCCGGACCTGCGCCTCTACGAGCAGAAGGACTACGCCTCGCCGCGCAACGACGGGTGGGGGATCTCCGACCTGCACCTCTTCGAGGAGGCGAACGCGGTGCTGCGCGCCTTCGGGGATCGGCCCTTCCTCGCCTTCCTCCAGACCTCGGGGAACCACCCTCCCTACACGATCCCCAAGGACCCCGGCGGGTTCCGGGTCCTCCGCG
>CBRGOK010000293.1:0-5542 GCA_967798035.1 uncultured bacterium | reverse complement strand
GCGACGAACGCCTCCCGCTGGAGGTGGTGGGGTATGACGGGCTCGCCTCCCTCGCAGAGGCGGGCAGGCCCGACCCGCTCCTCGACGACGGCGTCCTCGAGGGTCGAGACGCCGAGCCGCCGCACGAGCCAGAGGTGCGCGCCGAGCACGGGGAGGAGGGCGAGGGGGAGGACCGCGACGTGGAGCGCGAACATCCTCCCCAGCGTCGCCTCCCCGACCTCCTCGCCGCCGCGCACCAGGCGGAGGAGTTCCTCGCCGACCAGCGGGGCCGCCTCGGCCATCCTCGTCCCGACGGTCGTCGCCCAGTAGGCGCGCTGGTCCCAGGGGAGGACGGAGCCTGTGAAGGCGAAGCCGAGCCCGAGGAGGAGGAGGACGGATCCGAGGATCCACGTGAGCTCGCGCGGTCGCTTGTAGCCCCCGTAGACGAAGACCCGACCCATGTGGAGGAGGAGCGTCGCGACGAAGAGGTGCGCCCCCCAGGCGTGGAGGCTCCGGACGAACCATCCGGACGGGACCTCGGAGAGGAGCGCCTCGAGGCTCCCGTGCGCGGCGTCCGCGGACGCCCGGTAGTGGAAGAGAAGGAGCACTCCCGTGACGACCTGGACCGCGAGGAAAGTGCCGGCGACGGTGCCGAGCGCAAAGAGCGCGTTCACGTGCCGGGGGACGGGTCGCGACAGGTCGGCCCGGGCGCGCGCCGCGAGGGAGCGCCACCCGGTCCGCCGGTCGATCCAGTCGGCGAGGGTCAACTCAGCCGAGCCGGATCGCGCCCCCCTCGACGGAGAGGGGGATCTCGGCCAGCGGCCCACGGGCGGGGCCCGAGACGGGACGGCCCGAGGGATCGAACCGGGCCCCGTGACACGGACAGCGGATCTCGCCGCGGGCGCCGTCCCAGCGGACGACGCACCCGAGGTGGGTGCAGACGGCCCGGAAGGCCCGCGGTCCCTGGGGGAGGCGCACGACGAGGGCCGGCTTGCCCGCGTGGAGGACGACCCGCCCTCCCCCCAGGGGGATCGATTCGAGGGGACCGGCGTCGGTCTTTCCTCCCGCCGCTCCCTTCCCAGTCCTTCCCCGAAGGACTCCGGGGAGGGGGGCGAGGGAAAGGAGGGCGGAGAGGACCCCCGAGGTGCGGAGGACGATCGAGGAGAGGAACTCCCTCCTCCCCGATTCGGGACGCCGGGGGCCGGGACCCTGGGGGAGGACCTCGCCGGTGGTGGACATCTTCCTCCGATCGCGGGACTTGAAGTGGGGGCGGGGGGGGGGGGTGGGGGGATCGGCCTCCAGCCGCGCCCTCCCGGTCCGGGCGGCGGGGACTTCAAGGCCGGGCGGGATTCTAAGGAAAGGAAGGGGGAAGGCCACTTCGGGAAGGAGCGGCCCGGGTCCGATAGGTTGTCGCAAACCGATGCGCCGGGACCCGCTAGATCTGGTGGGGTCGGGCTCCGTCCCCCCAAGGGCTGGGCAGGAATCCGCGTGGAAACCGCTTGACCCGGATAGGGGGTCGCCGGAGCATCTCGCCCTTCCAGTGGCCGCCGAGGCACCGTTCGCCCCTTTACCGCGGTGCACTGCGAAGCCCGCGCACCCCGCGCGTGGGAGGCCGCGAGTCCAGGTCCGGAGGATAAGAGCATGAGTTGGAGGAGTCTGACCTTGATGGCGGCGGCGCTCGGCGCGGTCGCAAACATGGGCCTGGCGCAGGCCCCGGCCCCGAGCGATCCGGTCGCCGACCTGCAGCGCCAGGTGGACGCGCTCCGGCGCGAACTCGCCGAGCTCAGGGCGGAGAAGGCGGCCGAGCGGGCCGAAACGAGTCTCGAGCGCGAGGTCTCGACCTTCTCCTCCAGGCTCCAGGAGGAGGGGGGCGGCACCGTCACCGCCCCGAATGCCGGGAAGATCACCCTCGGGGGGAGCTACCGGGCGCGCATCCACTACGTCCGGAACCGCGACTTCGACCAGCACGGGGGGAACGACGACGACTACACGACCCACCGCCTCCGGCTGAACGCGGGCGTCGAGCTCGACGAGCACACGAAGCTCTTCGCCCAGATCCGGAGCGCCTTCCTCTGGGGGACCCAGAGCGGCAGCTTCGCCGCCGAGGCCGCGAACGGCGAGGTCACCCTCCACCAGGGGTACGGCGACTTCACCGACCTCATGGGGAGCGGATGGGATCTCCGCCTCGGCCGCCAGGAGTTCGTCTACGGGGACGAGCGGATCCTCTCGAACATCGACTGGGAGGAGTTCGGCCGGGTGTGGGACGGGGCCAAGCTCGCCACGAAGTACGACGACCTCGGCGTGGACTTCCTCTGGGCGAAGGCCGCGGAGTCCTTCACCGCCTTCCCCGGGGCGACGACCGGATCCGACATCGACCTCTACGGGGTCTGGATCACCTACTCCGGGTCCGAGGACTTCTCCCTCGACGTCCACGTCCTCCCGATCGAGGACCGCTCCGTCGAGAGCCTCTTCGTCCACCTCGGGGCCCGCGCGCGCGCGAAGTTCGAGATGTTCGACATCGGCGCCGAGGTCGACGCCGTCCGCGATCGCGGCGACGGGGACAACTCCCACGTCACCTTCAACGAGTCCTACCTCCTGGCGGCGGACGCGGGGCTCAACTTCGAGGACGTCGAGGGGAAGCCGCGCATCGGCGTCGGCTGGTCGCGGGGGACGGAGAGCTATGTCCCCGTGGTCCCCGACCTCCACCGGTACGCGGGCCTCATGGACGTCGTGACCCCGTTCGTGAACCTCATCGACTGGGATGCGAACGTCTCGATCTCCCCGATGGAGGACTGGACCCTCTCGGGCGCCTACCACCTCTTCCAGTTCGAGGACACGCCGTCCGCGGCGGGCGACCGGGACATCGGCCAGGAGTTCGACGTCGTCCTCGCCGGGGCCTGCACGGACCACCTGCGGGTCGAGGTCGGCTGGGGCCACTTCTTCCCGCGGGAGGGCTTCGAGGCCTTCGAGACGGGAGGGACCCTCACGCCCGGGACAAGCCTCGCCTTCAACCCCTGGTCTTCCTTCCCGACCGGGTCCGCCGCGAACGACACCGACCTGATCTGGCTCCAGTTCGACGTCCCCTTCTAGGGGTCGGACCGGACCGATTCGCCGGGGGGAGGCCGCGGGCCTTCCCCCGGCTCCGTTTCCGGGGCCTGCGCTAGTCCCGGCGCGCGCGGTCCCGCTCGCCCATCGCGAGGACGGAGGGGAGGTCGGCGGGGTCGGACACCTCGGCGTAGCTCGCCCGCCCGATCGTGAGGTAGGCGACCGGCGACTCCCGCGCGGGGAGGCCGGCGCGCGCGAGGATCTCCCCGTCGTGCGCCGGGTCGAGGACCTGGACGATCCGGCTCCCGAGGTAGCGCTCGAAGGCGGCGCGGCGGAGCCGGTCGGTCCCCTCCGCCCCTCGCGGGCCGACGATCGTGACCTGGATCGGCTCGTGGAAGTAGAGATCGACGGCGCGGCCGTAGCCGGCGACGTAGTAGCCGTACTGCTTGTAGTCGCGGGTGAAGGCCTCGAACGTCCGCCGGGCGGTCTCGCGCAGCGACTCCTCGCGCGTGAAGTAGGCGAGGCGGAGGAAGGCCTCCGCGACGACCGCGTTCTCGAGGATGGAGCGGTTCTGGCGCTTGAGCCCGCCCAGCGCGAGCGGGTCGGAGCGGATGTCGTAGAAGCCGCCGCCCGGGGAGCTCTGATGGCGGACGAGGGATCGCGCCAGATCGGAGGCCGGGACGAGGAAGGCGTTGTCCCCCGTGTACTGGACCGCGTCGACGAGGGCCCGGACCGTGTAGGCCTGGTCCGTGAGGAGGCCGGGGAGGTGGAATGTCCCGTCCCAGTAGTGGTGCATCCCCCGTCCCTCCTCGTACATCTCCTCGAGGAGGAAGCGCAGCGTCCCCAGGGCGGTCTCCCGCCAGCGCTCCTCGCCGAGGACGACGTGCGCCTTGAGGAGGGAGGAGACCATCATCGCGTTCCAGTTCGTGTAGATCGTCCGGTCGATCGGCGGGGCGCCGCGCCGCCGCCGCTCCTCGACCGGGAGCGCGTAGTAGGCGGGATCGGCGTCCTGGCTCCCGAAGAAGGCCCCCGTCTCCGGGTCGAGGAGGGTCGCGCTCGCCCAGCGGAGGATCCCGGCGGCGACGGATCGGTACTCCTCCTTGCCGAAGACCTGCCACCCCTCGAGGAAGGAGCGCAGCGGTCCCGCGTTCGACTCGAGGACTTTCTCCGTGTTCGGGACGCGCCAGTCGCGGGTCGCCGCGTACCGGAAGAGGCCCCCGTCGACGCGGTCGTGGATCTCGCCGCCGGCGATGTGGTCGAGGGTGCGCCTCACCCCTTCCGCCATCGGCTCGTCCCCGGTCCGGGCGCACCAGACGAGCGCGAAGTCGATCGCCTCGGGGTGGGCGAACTTCTGCCCGTCCCCGAAGCCGCCGTAGAGCGGATCGAACTTCGAGAGGATCGCCTCCGCGACCCGGCGGGGGATCTCCGGGGAGAGGGAGCCCGCGAACGCCTCCCGTCGCTCCTGGGCCCGGATCGACTTGGCGAGGACGTCGGCGATGCGGCTCCGGATCGCCTCGCGGTTCTCCCGGTAGAACCCGCGGACGCGCTCGAGGAGGGAGAGGAGGTCCTTCGCCCCGAGGAAGGTGTCCCCGGCGATCAGGTCGCCGTCGGGGGTGAGGAACGCGATCGTCGGCCACCCCCCGGCGTTGTAGCGCTCGTTCACGTCGGGCCGGCGGTCCTTGTCGACCCGGACGGGGACGTAGGCCTCCTCGATCGTCCGGGCCACCTCCGCGTCGGCGAAGGTCGTCGCGTCGAGCTCTTTGCACCACCGACACCAGGAGGCGACGATCGTGAGGAGGATCGGGCGATCCTCCTCGCGGGCGCGGCGGAAGGCCTCCTCCCCCCACTCGATCCAGGGGACCGAGGTCACGTCCCCTCCCCCCGGCGCTGCGCCTCCGCGAGGGAGGCGTACCGGGGCGGGAAGCCCGGCGTGTAGCGGAGCCAGGTCGGGATCGGGTAGCGCACGCCGCCCCGGTGCAGGGCGGGGAGGGCCTCCGCGATCTCCGCGGCGGCCGACCAGGGCCCGGCGAACGCCATCTCGTGGTCTTCCGTGCCGGCGTAGACGCGGTCGCCGTAGCAGGGAAGGATCACCTGCGGGGCTCGCGCCCGCACCGTCTCGACGAGGATATCGGCGCAGTCGATCCGTCCCATGAAGGATGAAGTCAGCCGGCCGCCCCGCTTGTGGAGGGCCGCGCACACGAGGAGCAACACCTGGGCCGCGTTGGCGTAGAGGACGAAGTGCGAGGGCTCGAAGTCGGCGCGCGCGAGGGGCGCGATGAGGATGGCGCTGTACGACCCCGTCGGGAACTTGGGGACCGCCTCCTCCGTCCGTGCCCCGGCGGCGAGATCGGCGGTGTACATCCCCTCGCAGAGGTGCCCCTCCGTGTAGGCGGGGACGGGGGGATCGAAGCCGAGCGCCACCCGCGTGAGCGGGCAGGGGATGTCCTCCCGCCCGACCGCGAGCGTCCAGCCGTACCGCCGGGCGATGCCGATCGCCTGGCAGGTTGCCGTCTGGATC
>CBRGOK010000292.1:0-5550 GCA_967798035.1 uncultured bacterium | reverse complement strand
ATCCCCCTCCGGTTCCGAGGTCGAGGATGCGCCGGTTCCGGAGGTCGAGGAACGTCCCCGCTCGCCACGAGTCGAGGAAGTGCTTCGTCGCGACCTCGGCCGGCTCGACGATCGCCGTCAGGTTGACCTTCCGGTTCTCCTCGAGGAGGAGACGGGCGAAGCGCGCGTAGAGGTCGAGGAGGGGCGCGGGGACCCCCGTCCCCGCGAACGCCGCCTCGAGCGCCGCGCGAAGCGCCCCGAAGTCGGGCGCGGGGGTCGACCGCGGGCGGGACATCCGGGGGATCGGGGAGCCGGAGGCGGTCAACGCTTGCGGGAGTGGCGGGCCAGGAAGGATTCGAACCTCCAACCCGCCGATTTGGAATCGGCTGCTCTACCAATTAGAGCTACTGGCCCGAGGAGGCGGCCGATGCTAATCGATGGGGCGCCGTGAGCGAAACTCGCCGCTTGCCGTTCCTCCTCCTCCTCCTCGCGGGCTGCGCGGGGGTGGGCCCTCCCGCGGAACCTCCCCTCCGGACGAAGGCGGGGGTCGCGGTCGTCTCGATCACCCCCAAGGTCACGCCCGAGGTCCCGCCCGTCTGGGTCGCCGGATACGGGAAGGGGCGGCGGGCGACCGGGGTGCGCGACGAGATCGAGGCTCGCGCGTTCGTGTGGGACGACGGCGAGCAGGCCCTCGCCATCGTCGCCCTCGACCTCGTCGGCCTGTTCCGGGATCGCGTCGAGGGGATCCGCGCCCGCGTCCGCCGGGACCCCGCCCTCGCCCGCCTCGAGGTGATCGTCGCCTCGACCCACAACCACGAGGGGCCCGACAGCCTCGGACTCTGGGGCCCGAACCCCGTGACGTGCGGCGCCGACCCCGCGTACCTGGATTTCGTGGAGGAGAGGGCCTTCCAGGCGATCTCGGCAGCCCATGCCGCCCGGAGGCCGGCGACGCTCTGGGCGGGGGAACTTCCGACGCAGGGGCTCGTCCACGACTCCCGCCAGCCGATCGTCGAGGACGAGGTCGTCCGGGTCCTCGAGGCCCGCGCGGGGCGGGGCGGGGCCCCGATCGCCTCGATCCTCGTCTTCTCCTCCCACCCCGAGGCGGCGGGGCCGCAGAACACCCTCCTCACGGCCGACTTCCCCTGCGCCGCCCGGCGCACCGTCGAGAGGGCGCGCGGCTCGCGGGCGCTCTTCCTCGCCGGCTCGATCGGCGGACTCCTCGGCCCCGGCCCGATCCGGATGCGGGACCCGGAGACCGGCGACCTCGCCCCCGAGGACTCGATCCGGAACGCCGACCTCTACGGGGAGGCGCTCGGACGCTACGCCCTGCGGGCGCTCGATGGAGCGGAGGAGGTGGAGGACCCGCGGATCTCCCTCGCGCGGCGCCCGGTCGAGGTCCCGATCGAGAACCCCCTCTACCTCCTCGCCGCGCGGATGGGCGTGATCCGGCGCGCCGACCTGCGACACGAGGGCCGACCCGTCGAGGAGCCCTCCGACCTCGGGGAGGGGGAGGTCACGATCCCTACCGAGGTCGGCCGCCTGCGGATCGGGGAGGTCGACTGGCTCCTCGTCCCCGGGGAGATCTACCCCGAGCTCGTCTTCGGCGGCGTCCTCGACCCGCCCGACGCCGGCGCCGACTTCCCCGACGCGCCGGTCGAGCCGCCCCTCTTCCCGAAGCTCACGGGCCGGCACCGCGCGGTAATCGGCCTGGCGAACGACGAGATCGGCTACATCCTCCCGAAGCGACAGTGGGACCTGAAGGCGCCGTTCGCCTTCGGGCGGGACTCCCCCCAGTACGGCGAGGTGAACTCCTGCGGCCCCGACACCGGCCCGCGCCTGTGGATCGCGGCGGTGGAGCTCCTCCGTGACTAGGGGGCGCGCGGCCCGCGCCGGGCGACCGGGATCGCTCCTTCTCGCGGCCTTCCTCGCGGCCTGCTGTTCCTGTCAGGCGCTGCGGGACTACGCGACCTATCGAAGGGTGCTCGCCCACGAGAGGGAGTTCGCCGGCCTCGCGATCGCGCGCTACGACCTGCGCGTCGAGGTCGTCGCCGCCGAGCGGCGGGCGCGGGTCGGCGCCCGCGTTCTCTTCGCCAACCGCGGGAGCGAGCCGGTCGAGCGGATCGGCGTCCTTCTCGCCGACGGAGTTCGGCTGGTGAGCCTCCGCGACGGAGAACTCCCGTTGCCGTCGACCACGGAGCCGGTCGGGCTCGGCGGGTTCCGCGCCACCTATGTCGTGGTCCGCGGCTTCCCGTCGATCCGACCCGGTGAGGAGCGCCCGATCGACTTCGACTACGAGCTGCCCACCCCTCCTCCCAGCCTCTCCTCCCGCCTCGAGCCGACCGATGGATACCTGCTGAGCGAGTCGCTGTGGGTCCCGACGATCCGCACGCCGCTCTCCGACGTGGGGATGGAGCGCGCTCCCTGCTCCTTCGAGGTCACGCTGCCGGAGCCGCTCGTGCCGCTCGGGGTCGCCGATTTCGAGCCGGTCGCCGGTGGAGGCGGGAAGCGCACCTGGCGCGGCGCGACCTCCTTCCCTTTTTCGCCCTTCCTCGTGTACGGCGAGTACGCGCGATCGCGGGACGCCGACCGCCCGGTCGAAGTCCACACCCTCGCCGGATCGCCGGTTCCCCCGCGGGGGATCGAGTTCACGACGGACTGCGCCGCGGAGCTGCGCTCGACCTACGAGCGATGGTTCGGGGCCGTCGACCTCCCGACGACGAAGGTGATCGCGGTGCGCCGAATGGGCGGCTCGTGGGGCGCGCCGGGCTGCCTCCTGATCGACGACGGCCTGCTCCCGCGCGAAGCCTGGGAGGAGCTCCGGGCGAACGGCCTGCTCGCCCACGAGCTGGCCCACACGTGGTGGGGCTCTTCGGTCGCGATGCACGGAGGAGCGGGGTACCTGCACGAGGGCCTCGCCAACTGGTGCTCCGCCGAGGCGGACGCGATGCGCTACGGCCCGTCGGCGCGCGAGAGCAGATACGAGGGCTGGCTCGTCCGGTACGCGCGCGGGAAGCCGCTCCGTTCGCCCCTCGGAAAGGTCTCGATCCTCAAGGACGCCGAGTACGAGCGCGGCGCCTATCTCGTCGGGGCCCATTTCTACCGAGCGCTCGCCGAGCGGGCGGGAGCGGAGCCCTTTGTAGATCTATTGCGCGAGTTCTACGCCGAGCACGCCTTCGAGAGCGCCGACCTCGACGACCTCCGCAGGATCGCCCGCCGGCGGTTCGGCGGCCGTCTCGACGACCTGTTCGAGGACTGGATCGACTCGCGCCGCGCGAGCGACGCCCTCCACCGGCGCGGGCGCGCGATGGTCGAGGAACGCACGGTCTACTGGCGGGCGCGCGTGCCGGCGCCGAGCGAGGCGCTGCGCGCCGACGTGCAGGCGCGGCTCGAACGCGCGCGCGAGGCGCTACGGGGCGCCGCCGGAGCGCTCTCCTCGACCGGGGGGCGCAACGCGGCCCTCCGCGAGGCGCTCGATCCGATCAACGCGATGCCGGGAGTCCAGGTGACCGTCGTCGACGCGAAGTGCGACCTCGCCTATCACGTCCAGATCCAGAGCGGCAACGTCCGGGGCCACCGCGACCTGCGCGGAGCCTCGGTCTACGGCTCGATCGTCGAGTCCGGGTCGCCCGGCGGCTGGATCGCGAACTTCGACTTCATGAACGACGACCTCCGGGCCGCCCGCGAGAACGCCATCGCCTGGACGGCTCTCCCCGAACTGGGCTTGTGGCTGGTCGTCGAAGGCCACGAGTGGAGGGCGATCGAAGGACCGGGCGGCGGTCCGTAGGCGGCTCAGGGGAGGGGCTCCCGCCCCAGGAACCGCCGCGCGAGCTTCGCCCCCTCGAGGACCGAGACGGGAATGAGCCCGAGGGCGAGGGAGAGGGCGCAGTCGCCGGCGGAGGGCGGGTCGAACCTTCGCCGGAGGAGTTCCCGCCTCGAGGCGGAGCCCGGACGCGCAGGCTCGGGGGTTGCCTCCGGGTCGACCGGTTCGGGCGGGAGCCGTCCCCCGCGCATAAGATCCTCCCTTCTGGCATCGCAGGCTCTCCCGAGAGAAAGAGGCTCTCCATGGCGAATCTCTCCCCCGACCCCCGCCTCTTCCCGCCGAGGACCCAGCCGACCGGCCCCGCGCCGTCGCCACCCGCCCAACCGGTTGCGGGCTCTCCGTCCCGGCCCTCCGTCGAGTCGATCGCCCGGCGCGCCTACGAGCTCCATCTCGAGCGCGGCGGAGAGCACGGCCACGACCAGGAGGACTGGTTCCGGGCCGAGAAGGAGCTCCTCGCGCGCCGAGCGTTCCGGGACAGCGAGCGGTGATCCGGCGAGAGGGAGGAGTCTAAGGCCGTCGTCCTCGCCGGAGGCGAAGGGCGCCGGCTCGCCGGACTCACTCGCGCCCTCCGCGGTTGGCAAGTCCCCAAGTAGTTCGCCGAAACCTTCCCCGGGCGTACCCTCCTCCGGACGACCCTCGCCGGGATCGCGCCGCTCGAGCGGATCGTCGAGGAGGCGGCTCGGCACGGCGCGCCGTCCGCGAGCCTATCGCGGGAGGGAGGGAGGGGGACAGGCGGTCTCCTCACGACGCCGGCTCCCCGCCGTCGCGGCCGAGGAACCGCCGGGCGAGCTTCGCCCCCTCGAGGACCGAGACCGGCACCAGGCCGAGGGCGAGGGAGAGAGCGCAGTCGGCGAGGGAGAGCGCCCCGATCCCGAAGATCTCCTGCGTCCAGGAGACGTGGTGGATCGCGATCTGCACGAGGGCGGAGACGAGGACGACGCCGAGGAGCCGCAGGTTCGTGAAGGCCCCGACCTCCCAGAAGAGCCGGGTCGAGCTGCGCGCCGCGAAGGAGCGGAAGAGCTCGCCGAAGACGAGGACCGTGAAGGCGAAGTTCCGCGCCTCGGCGAGGCCGCGGGCGCTCAGCGCCCAGGCGAACGCGCCGAGCGTCGTCGCCGCCTCGACCGCCCCCGTGAGGAGGATCAGCCGCCACTGCGCGCGCCCGAGGATCGGGTCCCCCGGCCGTCGCGGCGGCCTGCGCATGACGTCGGGCGGCGTCGAGTCCATTACGAGGGCGAGCGCGGGAAGGCCGTCGGTAGCGAGGTTCACCCACAGGAGCTGGAGCGGGAGGAGGGGCAACGGCAGTCCCGCCAGGGAGGCCCCGAGCATCACCGCCAGTTCCGAGGCGTTCCCGGCGAGGAGGTAGACGAGCGCCTTGCGGATGTTCTCGTAGATGCCTCGCCCCTCGCGGACCGCCGCGACGATGCTCGCGAAGTTGTCGTCGGCGAGCACCATGTCGGAGGCCTCGCGCGCGACCTCGGTCCCCGTCCTCCCCATCGCGATCCCGATGTGCGCCTCCCGGAGGGCCGGAGCGTCGTTCACCCCGTCGCCCGTCATCGCCACGACCTCGCCGCGGTCCTTCCATCGCCGGACGATCCGGATCTTGTCCACGGGACTCGCCCGGGCGTGCACGAGTCCGTCGAGGTCCTCCCCAGCGCCGAGGAGTCCCATCTCCCGCGCGATCGCGCGGGCGGTGGCCGGGTGGTCCCCCGTGATCATGACGACCCGAATTCCCGCCTTCTTGCAGCGGCGGA
>CBRGOK010000291.1:0-5577 GCA_967798035.1 uncultured bacterium | reverse complement strand
GGGGGGCGGGTCGACTGGAAGATCAGCCGCGTCCCGTCGGCCGACCAGTAGGCCTCCGCGTTCGCCCCCTCGCTGGTCAGGCGGAGGAGGTTCTTCAGGCGGGGTTCGCCCGCCGCGGGCCGGCTGTCCTGGGCGAGGAGGGAAAGGAGGGGTAGGAGGGCTCGGAGCATGCGGGTTGGCCTGAGGAGCGGGAGGATAGCGGGCGGCCCGGGGAGCCGCGACGCTCTCAGGTCCGCACGTGCGGGGGAAGGGGGAGATCGACCGCGGCCGCGACGGCCCGGAGGAGATCGGCCTCTTCCCCCGTGAGCTGGCCGTCCCTGGCTGCCGCGAAGGCGCAGGCGTCGAGGACGCGCTCGCGGATCCGGGGGACGGACCGGGCGATCCGGTCGAGGGAATGCGCGAGGGCGTCGGCCCCGCACTCCTCGCGGGAGGCAGGGACGAGATCGGCCTCTGTGAGCCGGGAGACTCCGGCCGCGAACGAGCTCTCGGCCTCCCCGGCCTCCGGGGATCCGGCGCGGGAGAGGGCGGAGAGGAGGATCCGGACGTCGGGGAGGAGCCCCGTCAGCGCGTAGAACTGGACGGGCCTCCTCGTGACGGGGCCGTGGGAGCGCCCGAGCCGGCGCTCGAGGGTCGCCCCGAGGGCGAGCTCGAAGATGTCGGTCCGGCCGTCGGCGCGGGAGAGCCCCTCGAGCGCCGGGGCGAACTTGGCGAACTCGCTCCCCGACATCTTCCGCAGGGCAGGCAGCGCGAGGTCGAGGAGGGGGAGGCGCGCCGCGCTCCCCAGGGAGGCGACCTTCGCGTGGAGGTCCAGCGCGCGGCGGACCGTCTCGCGATCGAGGAGGCTCTCGAGGGTGGCGACCTGGCGCCGGCGGACCTCGGCGTCGGGATCGAGGAGGAGCGCGCAGGCGAGCGAGCGCGCACCGTGGGGATCGCGGGCGGCGGCGGCGACCTCGGGAGGGATCGACTCGAGGAGGGAGCGGGCGAAGGCGAGCTGCTCCGGGCGGGGCCCCTCCTCCGCGCGCACGAACTCGGCGGCGCGAAAGGTCGTGGGCTCCGGGCGAGGCTTCGAGGGGACGATCGGCGCCTTCTCCTCGGGCGGGAGGGGGAGGGGCTCGACCTTCGGGAAACGCCCAGAGAAGGCGGGCTCGATCGCGAGGATCCGGTCGCGCACCGCCGGATGGGTCGAGAGCGCCCCGAAGAAGGAGCGGGGGACCGCCTGCCCGAAGGACATGTGGCTCACCTCCTCGGCGCGCGGGCCGAGGAGGTGCGAGCCGGCCTCGAGGCCCCCGATCTTCTTCAGCGCCCCGGCGAGCCCGCGGGGGTTGCGGGTCATCCGGACGGCCGAGGCGTCGGCGAGGAACTCCCGTTCCCGGCAGGCCGCGCTCTTCAGCATCCGCGCGAACAGGAGGCCGAGGGAGCCCACGCCGGCGAGGATCGCGCCGGGGACGGCGAGGAGGATGGGAGGGCGCCTCCCGCGCTCCCCGTGGCGGTTGAACGCGAGGTCGAGCATCTCGCGTCCCGTCTCCCCGACGAGGAGGACGCCGTGGAGGACGGCGAGGAGCTGCACGTTGAGGCGCGTGTCGCCGTTTCGGACGTGGCTCACCTCGTGCGCGACGACCCCCTGGAGCTCGTCCCGGTCGAGGAGGGCGAGGGAGCCGCGCGTGACGGCGATCGCGGCGTCGTCGGCGTGGAGCCCGGCGGCGAAGGCGTTGATCCCCCCTTCCCTCTCGAGGACGAAGAGCACGGGGACCGGGACCCCCGAGGCGATCGCGACCTCCTCGACGACGTTGCGCAGCCGCTTCTCGGGCCCCTCGCCCGGGTCGTCCGGGACCTCCTTCCCCCCAAGGCGCCGGGCGAGCGCTCCGCCCCCCAGGGAGAGGACCCGGTACATGTGGACCGTCCCGAAGAGGATCAGGACGGACGTGCCGAGGCCGATCCACACGAAGAGGCGGGGCTGCCACCATTCGAAGGGATCCCCCAGGCCGCTCCAGTCGAGGAGCAGGGCGAAGGCGAGGTAGGTTCCGAGGATCGTCCCGGCGACGGAGGCGGCGAGGAGGCAGAGGAGGACGGCCGTCCTCCGCCTTCGCCTCTCCTCGTGCTCGTAGAACCGCACCGGCCTCCCCCCGACGGCCCCACGCCGATCGGAGGGTCCCTATCGACGGGGGGAGGCGTGCGCGTTGAGGGGCGGCGATCAGCTCGTGGCCGGCGTCCCCTCGACGGGCCGGGGCCGGTGGAAGACGGAGCCGAGCCCGGATAGGGCGTAGACCCCGGCTCCGAGGAGGGCGCCTCGCGCGGACCCGATCGCGGCGGCGGCGTAGGCGAGGTCCGATCCCGCGGGGAGGTCGAGGGCGTGGCCGGTCCACTCGGGGCTCATCCCCGCGAAGAGGAGGCCGAGCCCGCCCCCCGACAGCGCGCCGATCGCGGCCGAGAAGGCGAAGCCGATCGTCCCCGCAAGGATGCGCCCGAGCCCGACCTTCCCTCCCGCCCGCGCGGCGGCCGCCGAGCGCACCGTCCAGTGGAAGGCGCCGAGGACGAGGCCCGCGAGGAGGCCCAGGGAGGCGCCCCGCGCGAGGGCGAACCGGACCGTCGCGTCGTCGAGGGTGGCGGCCCGGTCGGTCAGGAACTCGTGGGTGAGCCCGGATCCGACCGCGCCAAGCGCGGCGCCCCCGACGAGCCCGAGGAAGGAGGTGAGTCCGATCGCTAGGAGGAGTCGCATGGGGACCTCTCGCCCGTCTTGGCGGGGACAGCGGGGGCCGGATACGGGGGAGAGCCGGAGGATTTCGCGCTACCGGGGCTCCGGCAGGAGCGCGCCGGGGCCGAGTCGAGCGGCGAAGGCGAGCTCGTTCTCCCTCGTCGCGTAGTCCTCGGGGGGATCCTCCGCGGGGTGGGCGAGGAGAGAGGCGACGATCGAGCCGAGGTACTCCCGGAGGGGCTCGTGCCGGAAGACGAGGGTGCGCTTCGCCTTCCCCGGGTCGAGGAAGGACATCCAGGTCGTGCTGAACGGGGAGACCTTCGCCGGATCGAGGCCCGCGTCCCGGATCGCCTCGCGGGGCGCGGCGAGGAGCCGCGGCCGCGCGCCGAGGAGACCCGCGACCATGCGGACGAGCTCCGCGAGCGTCGGCATCTCCTCCTGGCAGAGGTTGAAGGCCTCGCCGAAGGTCTCCTTCCTCCCGAGGAGATCGACGATCGCCCGGGCGACGGCGCCGGAGTAGACGTGGCGCGTCCGGGTTCCCCCGCCGTCGGGGAGGAGAAGGGGCCCGCCGTCGAGGATCCGGCGCACGTATCCCTCGAGCCGGCGCCGGTGGTCCCGCTCCCCGTTCACCATCGGGATCCGGATCCGCGTCGAGGGGAATCCCGGGTGCGCGGCGAGGAGGTCCTCGCACGCGCGCTTCCCGATCCCGTAGGCCCACTGCTCTCGGTCGGAGGGATCGGCCGGCTCGGGGAGGAGCGGACCTTCGTAGTCGGTCTCGGCAGCCGGAACCGGGCAGTCCTTCCGCACGAGGTAGACCTGGCCGGTCCCGACGAAGACGTAGTGGCCTGCGCGCCCGTCCGCGAATGCCGCGAGGATCGCTTCGACGTCCCTCGCATCGAAGGCGAGGAAGTCGACGACAGCGTCGAAGCTCCTTCCGGAGAGCCGCTCCGTGAAGTCCGGACCCGTCCGGTCCCCGAGGATGCGCTCGACGCGGTCGCCGAAGGGGTCGGGGGTCCGTCCCCGGTTGAAGAGGGTCACCCGATCGCCGCGGGCGAGGAGCCGCCAGACGAGCGAGTACCCGATGAAGCGCGTCCCCCCAACGACGAGGACGCGGTGGGGGCTGGTCGTTCCGCCTCTCATTCCGGATCCGGTCTCGGGGAGGTCGCGGCGCGCGGATGGAATGCTGCGGGATCCGCGGAGCGGAGCAAGTGGGTCCCCGCCGCCGCCGGCCGCCGGGGACTTGCGCCGGCCTCGCCGGCGCCACCGCCGCACGGTCCTCGCCTGATCCGGCGGGAGGGGCGGCTCAGTGGACGATCGTGCCGGCGTTGCTCGAGAGGATCTCCGGACCGTAGCCGGGCGCGCCGGGGACGATGTTGAAGACCTGGACGTAGACGGGCCCTGCGCACGATGCGAGCCCCGCCGGGATCGGCGCGGGGAAGAGCGCCGTGCCGTCCGGCCCGACGATCGGCCCCGGCAGGATCACGAAAATGTCGACCAGGACCAGGCATCCCGGGGGGTAGCCGAAGGCGGAGAGGGAGATCGGAAGGGGGGTCGACCCGAACAGATAGACATTGGAGAGGGCCAGGTAGAGGAGTGCGAGGGTGCCCGGCGGCGCGCCGACCTCGACGACGGCGAAGGAGGGATTCGGCGAGACGGGCGGTCCGCCCGCGGACCGGATGCGCGGCCCGCAGGAGGGGCCGAAGGTGGCCATCGCCCCGCACTCGCAGGGGTCGAAGAGGTAGCCGCTCGTCGGCAGGGAAGCGTTCGTCACGCCGAGGCCGGTCGCGTCGTAGCCGGGGCCCATCGGTCCGTGGATCCCGACCGACGCCGAGATCGGCGCCGCCCCGGGCACTTCCGTCCCGTAGCGGAACTCGACGGCGTTCGACCCCTCGTGGAGGACGACCTGGAAGGAGAGGCGGTTGCCCGGATCGACGCAGCTCCCCCCGCCCGGGGTCCAGGGGGAGAGGTTCTCCCACTGCACGGTGAGCTGCCGGCTTCCGGGAGTGCCGGAGACGAGGTGGGAGGTGCGCGCGTCCGGGGCGACGTGGACCAGGTCCTCCCAGAAGGGAGCGATCTTGCGCTGCGCCCCCGAGTCTCCGGGGACCAGGTTCACGTAGCTGCCGCAGCCGCCTCCGTTGATCGAGAGGAAGCCGTTCGAGTCGACCGTGAAGGAGACGGCCGCCGTGAGGAAGTAGGAGAACGGGAAGGGGAGGTCGTAGGTGACCGCGGCGTCGTCGGTCGCGTTCGGGCAGGCGCCGCAATCGCCGGGCGTCGGGGTCGGTCCCGTCCAGGTCACGACCTCGCCCGAGACGCCGGTGATCGAGGCGTAGGCGGCGGGGCTCGCGGTCAAGCCGTAGGTCGCGGGCGGGAGGAGCTCGTAGGCGAGGAGGACGTCCCTGTCGGGGAAGAGGTGGTTCGAGAGGGGGTCGGTCGGACCCCCGGGAAACCCGACTCCTGTGGCGTTGAGTCCCGTCGTCCCGGTCGCGTTCTCGGCGCCGATCGAGGCGGTCCACAGGACGGGGCCGGAGGCGAAGGTGGTCCGATCGTAGGTGCACTCGATCCCGTTGCCGGGGCTCGGGTAGAGGGAGACCTGGAACGTCGCGTTCTCCCCGCTCCCGTCCCCGGGGTACTTCTCCATCGCGTTCCACTCGACGACCAGCTCGCCGTCCGGGGAGACGTCGTAGAGGACGCTCCCTCCGAGGCCCGTGTGGAGGTCGTCCCACCAGCCGGCGAGGAGGTCGTTCGGCGCGGCCGCCGAGGGGAGCTGCGCGTTCGCGAAGAAGCCGTCGGGGAGCGACTGGTCGAAGGCGAGGAAGCCATTCGTGTTCACCTGGAAGGAGGTCCTCGCGACTCCGAAGAAGGAGAAGGAGATCGGGAGCGGGATC
>CBRGOK010000290.1:0-5589 GCA_967798035.1 uncultured bacterium | reverse complement strand
GTGCGGGTCCCCGGCGAGGCGCCGGACCCCGGGTCTCCAGCGAGGGGGCCATCCTCCTTGTTCGGTCGAGGATCGACAGACACGCGATCACCACCAGGCCGCGTCGCCGCTTGCCCTGGATGGAGGGGATCGCAGGGCATCTCGACCGGAGGAAGCCGAGGAATCGGGTCGAGGCTCGTGTGACGAGTGCACAGGCGCGGGACGTTCCGCACCCTTCGCTGGACGCGATCGCGTTGAGGGACCGTCGCGAGCCGAACCTCGCCTGCAGGATCCGCCGATCGCGATCGGAAAGGGCTCGCAAGGCCGCCTGTGCGCCGCAACAGATTCCGTGGACCTCATCGCGGAGAGATGCGGCCACGGCGGGATCCCTGAGGTCGCGGCGGTCGGCAGGATCACGGTCGCCGAGCTTCGGCAGGCCTTCGCCTCGGCGCGCGCCTCGCACGGAATTCTGCGCTAGCCGCTTCAGGAGGAATCCGGGCTTCCCCGCGTAGCGCGTCAGGAGAGTCCCGTCTTCGCAGAGACGTAGCCAAACACCTTGTCGCGCGTCGTCGAGGAGGGGTAGGAGTGTGGCGCCGTGAAAGCTCGCGCCGCTATCTCGCATCGCTCTCGCGGCGGCCTGGCGCACGAAGCCTCCCCGCATGGCGATGAAAGACCGCCACGCATCGTCGTCGTGGGCCGCAAGGGCCTTGAGGACCCGGGAGGGGATGGGTTCGCACGCGGCGAGTGTTCGCCGCGCGAGCGGAGCAACTCCCAGGGGGGGGGCGTCTCCGCCGTTCCGGGCATCGATCTCGGGCGACGCCCGGCTCACCGCGGGTTCCGCTCCTTCGCCTCGGGCCCGCCACCTCGATTCTTCCGTTCTCCGTCGCATGCACCGGCACTCCTTGTGCGAGGGAACTCGGTTCTACTGCTACGTTCGCGAGGCTCTTTCCGGCCTTCGGGCCGCGAAGGCACCGTCGTCGAAACGGTCCGAACGTAGATTACGATATCAACTCATCGACGAGGATTGCAACCCGAGAGGGTAGCAACGGCTCGGCCGAGCCGTCAAGTCCATCGACGCGCGCGGACCCGGTCTCCACGGGCCCCGGTCATGAGGGTGACTGCATGCCCGGCCGTCGGCCCCGGAGGTCAGCCTGTTCGTGATACTCACCTTGAGGGAGATCTTCGCGGACTTGGTTCAGCCGACGGCGAGGAAGCGGATCGTCGCCCCGCCCGCATGCGTGGGGTAGGCCGTCCATGAGAAAAGGCCCGTCCCCGCGTCCGAGGCGGCCCCCGCCAGGAGCGGCATCTTAGGGTTCGACGGCCAGGGCGACGGGCTCCCCCTTCTCCGCGGGGCCGACCCGTCGAGGATGCCGCGGACGGAGGTCGTGGCCGCGTAAGGGGTGAGAACGAGGCCAGAGGGGAAGTTCGAAGGCGGCACCGTGTCGAGGCTGACGACGGGGTCGGCCGCGCGCTTGTCGTTGACGGGTGGGACGACCGGGGTCGAGACGGGCGCTCCCGCGAGGGGGGTGAGGGGTAGGGGGTCGGGACGCGGTGCGCTGCGCGGACGGGTCGAAGCCCCTCCTCGCGGGAGTCCCGCTCGTCCCGCAGGGCGCGGTGATCGAGGGGGAGTGCTTCCCGATCGTGATCGGGTGACCGCCCTCCGCGGGGCTTGACGGTGGATTCATCGGGGCCTTAGCCTCCGCGCGATCCTCCTTTCCGGAGATGGGTGG
Organism: uncultured bacterium; assembly: GCA_967798035.1. Lineage (GTDB taxonomy): Bacteria > Planctomycetota > UBA1135 > UBA1135 > JAKEFM01 > JAKEFM01. The sequence goes on along the minus strand of CBRGOK010000290.1, from coordinate 3,880 downwards.
TCAGCGGCGGTGGGGGGTCGAGCGAACTTCCGACCCCAGGTGTGACCCCATGCGTCGAGTGTCCCTAGCCGTCCTCGGCTTCCTCCTCGCGGCTCGATGCGCGCTCGCGCAGTCGACCCCCTGCGTCGCGGGAGCCCCGGTCTCCTCCTACAGCGTCTGTCCGATCGCGGCCGGGTTCGCCTCGATCCTCGGCGACCCCTCGGCGGTCGTCCTCTCCTTCGCCCCGTGCACGGACAACGACTCGACCGGTCCCCAGGGAATCCCGCTTCCGTTCCCCTTCTCCTTCTTCGGCTCTCCCGTCGGCGTCGCGCGCCCGACGACGAACGGGTACATGCGCCTCCTCGCGTCCGGAGGAGGGCCCGGCAGCGTCGCCGCCGCGAACATGACGCTTCCCTCCTCCGTCTCGCCGAACAGCGTCGTCGCCCCCTTCTGGGACGACCTCAAGACGGGGCCGACTGGGGATCCCTCGACGATCGCGGTCCTCTCGATGCGGGCCCTCTTCGTCGTCGAGTGGAACAACATGAAGTTCTCCGCGGCGGGGGCGACCGGCGGATCCCCCGGCCGGAACGGGAGCGTCACGTTCCAGGTGGCCCTCTTCCCGAACGGGCAGATCGAGTTCCGGTACGGCCCCTACGTCCCGCCCGACACGACCGCCTGTCCGCCTTATGTCCCCGATGCCTGCGGAGCCGCCTCGGCGTTTCCGCAGTCGGGGCCGACCGCCTCGATCGGGCTCGAGGACGCGACCGGCTCCCGAGGGGTCGACGGGACCGGCTTCGGCGCGGGGAACGCCACTCCCCCGCGCCACAACCTCCGCTTCGTGCCGGGGGACGTCGTCCCCGTGACCGTCACCTACTCGCTGATCGCGACGGGGCTCCCCCCCTTCATCTCCATCGCGGGACAGCCGGGGACGGTCCCGCTGCTGCCGGGCCCGAGCCTCACCTCGCCGGGGTCGTGCCCCCCCTGTCCGGACGACTCGAGCTGGCTGCGCCAGCCGACCGCCGGGGCCGGTTCTCCGGCGGTCGGGCCTGGCTCGCTCCTCTGGCCCTTCACCCTCTTCGACGCCCTCGCCCGGAACTTCAACCTGAGCGCGAACGGCATCCTCGTCCTCGGCGACGGGCTCGGGCAGGACCTGGCGGCGAACGCGGCCCCCGCGACGGCAGCCGCGCCGAACGCCTACCTCGCCCCGTTCTGGGACGACCTCGAGGCGAGGCCGACCTCCTTCGTCGGGGTGAAGGCGACGGGTCCCGCCGGCTTCCGTCTGCAGACGTTCGAGTGGAGCGACTTCGGCCTCGCCGACGGGGCATCGGGAGACTGCGCGGCGGGCGCGGGGAGCCTCAGCATGCAGGTGGTCCTCCACGAGGGGACCGACCAGATCGAGTTCCGCTACGACCACGCCGCTCAACTCGGCGCGGGCTTCACCGCGACGGTCGCGCTCGAGTCCGCGACGGGAGGAGCCTCCTTCGACGTCCTCCCCGGGAACCAGAACGCCTCCCTCCCCGCGACCAACCTCCTCCTCGAGCCGTGCCAGTGCGGGACGGTCCGCCACTTCGGGGTCCCGTGCGCGGGGACGGGAGGAATCGTGCCGCGGATCGGGACGACCGGGGTGGCCCCGACGCTCGGCGCGACGAACTTCGGCGTGACTCTGGTCGACGCTCCCCCCGGGGCGGTGAGCGCGGCCACCATCGGGTTCGGGCTCGGCCTGCCCGGAGGAATCCCGGTCGCGCCTCCCTGCGCGCTCTTCGGGACCTTCGTCAGCACGGCGTTCGGGGGGGTGACGACGGGCGGCCCGCCCGGTTCGGGGACGCGGTGCGTGATGGTCCCGATCCCGGCCGACCCTGCGGTCTCCTGCGCCGCGCCGACCTTCCAGTGGGCCGTGCTCGACGCGGGCGCCGCGAGCGGGATCGCCGCGGTGACCGAGTCGATCCTGGTCCAGATCCTCTAGAAGATCAGGCCGTTCACGACGGTGAACTTGATCTTCAGCTTCACCGTCTTCGTCCCCGTCGTGGCGAGGAAGCGGATCTCCGCCTTGCCGGCCTGCGCCGGGTCGGCCGTCCAGGAGAAGACGGCCGTCCCCGGGGGGCCCAGGACGAACGTGGCTCCCGCGGGGAGGGGCGTCTCGGGATCGACGGCGAGGGTGATCGGGTCCCCGTCCGCGTCGACCGCGAAGATCGGGAGCTCGAGGACCTCGGCCGGCGGGGCGCCCGTGACGACCACCTGCGGCTTCTTCGGCTTCGCGAAGACCGGCTTCTTGTCCTTGAGCGGGTCGGTGTCGGGGAGGATGACCTTGAGCTTGTAGGTCAGCTTCTTCGGCTCGTTCACGCCGTCGTCGACGAAGAGGCGGATCGAGTAGCCCCCCTTCAGCGCCGGGGCCGTCCCGGAGAGGACGCCCCGGAACGAGGTGGAGCCGATGGAGGGGTTGAACACGAAGCCCGGCGGGAAGTTCGTCGGCTGCACCGGGTCGAGCGTGATCACGAGGTCCGCGGCGCGCTTGTCGCTGTCGGTCGCGACGATCGGGATCGCGACGGGGTCTCCCGCGAGCGCGGTCGTCTTGTACGTGGCCGTGACGGGCGGCGCGTTCTCGAAGCTCGAGAGGTCGGGCGGAGTCGTGGAGACGACGATCCGGCGGTAGCGGTCGTTGGTGAGGTCGACCGTCTCGGTCGTGTTCGTGTTCTTGAAGATCTTCCCGTCGAAGCGCAGCGCCCAGAAGTCGGTCCCGTTCGTCGCGAGGTCGACGTAGGTGTCGTCCCCCCCAGGGTCGGACGCGTCGCCGGGCAGGTCGACGACGGGGACGTTCAGGTTCGTGGAGGCGAAGACCTTCCCGTCCCCGCGGAGTGCGTACCAGGTCCCGTCCGAGGCGAACTCGAGGTCGAAGTAGCGCTCGCCGTCGTCGACCGGGACGCTCGGCTCCGGGAGCGCCCCGACCGACGTGCCGCCGAGGGAGCCCGAGGGGAGGTCCCCCGTGAAGACCTTCCCGTCGCGCCGGAGCGCGAAGAGGTCCCCCGAGACGGGGTCGATCGCCTGGACGATCCACTCCGTGTCGAAGATCTCCCCGTCGTCGGCCCCGCCGCCCCCCGAGGGGAACTCCGGCCCGTCGAACTGGAACTTCGCCGTGTTCGTCTGGTTCTCGAGGACCTTCCCGTCCGTGCGCAGGGTGTAGATGTTCGGGTCGAGGCCGAGGACGTCGAGGAAGCGGAAGTCGTCCCGGTCGAAGTCGAAGGAGACCGCCCCGTTGACCGCGAGCGCGCCGTTCTCCCGCAGGGCGAGGACGGCGGTCGGCGTGACGGAGAGGGCGGTCCAGAAGTCCGTGTTCGGGCTGGAGAACTCGAAGGGGAGGGAGTTGGTGAGGACGAGGCCGTTCTTGAAGATCCGGCCGTCGAGCCGCAGGGAGAAGCGGTCCGCCCCGTTCACGACGAGGTCGAACCAGGCATCCTCGGGGGCCTCGATCGGGAGCGAGTCGGGGTCGAAGTCCCCCGGGAGGGAGTCGAGGAGGGTGTTGTTGATCGAGAGTCTCCCTTTCTCGTTGAGGGCGTAGACGAACGGCTGGGCCGCGACGGCGGCCGGGAGTCCGAGGAAAAGGAGGAGCGCGGCGCAGGAGCCGCGGAGGTGTCTCAGGGGGAACATGGCGACATTTGATCGGGACGGTTTCGCGGACGCAACGAAGTCCGTCTTCGCTCGGGGGCCCGCCGCGGGGGCCCGGCTATCCTTCGCGCCCCCTTCCGCCCCCTCGCCTGTCCGCCCTCCTCACCCCCCTGCGCCGCGAGATCCTTCGCCTCGCCTGGCCCGCCGCGATCCAGAACCTCCTCCAGACCGGCCTCTTCGTCGTCGACACGAAGATGGTCGGCCTCCTCCCCGGGGCGGGCCCGCTCGCGGCCTGCGGCAT
>CBRGOK010000289.1:0-5605 GCA_967798035.1 uncultured bacterium | reverse complement strand
GCGACCTCCTCGGGGTACGGCCAGGAGGCGAGCGAGCGGTTCTCCCTTCCGCCCGAGGGGGAGCGGACCGGCGTCGACCTCGCCCTCGAGGCGGGCGGGTCCCTCCACCTCGTCGCCCTCGACGCGGCGGGAGGGAGCCTCACCGGGGCGATCGTCACGTTCCGGGACGACCGCGGCGAGACGACGGCGTTGGGGATCGTCGCCCCCTGGCTCGACGCGAACTCCGCGGTCTCCTCCGACGGCGTGAAGCCCGGCCGCTACACCGCGATCGTCCTCAAGGACGGGGGGATCGCCGCGATGGGCCCCTTCGAGGTCCGGGCGGGGGAGCGGACGGAGACGACGATCCGGGGAGTCCCCGCCGGAGCCGCCCCGGCCCGCGCGATCCAGCCCGACCCGCCCCGCTAGCCTCCCCTCCTCGACGCGTCCGAGGGGGCGCCCTACAACGGAGCCGTGCCTCCCTTCCGGATCGCCGTCGACCGAGAGACCTGCTACGGCGCCGGCGAGTGCGCGCTGCGGGCGCCGAGGGTCTTCGGCCTCGACGAGGTCAAGAGGGCGGTCGTCCTCGATCCGCAGGGAGCCGACGACGAGACCGTCCGCAGCGCCGCCGCCGCCTGCCCCGTCGCCGCGATCGTCCTCGTCGACGTCGCGACGGGGAGGCAGGTCCAGCCTTGAGGGGAGGGCTGGCCCTCGCGGTCGCGGGCCTCGCATGCGCTCGCGCGCCGCACCCCCCGAGTCCCCGCGAGCAGGGAGACGCCTCCGTGAAGGAACCGACCTCGACCCGACCCCGCCGCAAGAACCGCCTCGCGAACGAGACGAGCCCCTACCTCCTCCAGCACGCGACGAACCCCGTCGACTGGTACCCGTGGTGGGCCGAGGCGCTCGAGCGCGCGCGCCGCGAGGACCGGCCGATCTTCCTCTCCATCGGCTACTCGGCCTGCCACTGGTGCCACGTGATGGAGCGCGAGTCGTTCGAGGACGCCTCGGTCGCCGAGGTCCTCAACGCCCACTTCGTCCCGGTCAAGGTCGACCGCGAGGAGCGCCCCGACCTCGACGAGGTCTACATGACGGCGACGCAGCTCCTCACCGGCTCGGGCGGATGGCCGATGTCGGTCTTCCTCACGCCCGACCTCCGCCCCTTCTACGCGGGGACCTACTTCCCGCCCGAGGATCGCCACGGGATGCCCTCCTTCCGCCGCGTCCTCGAGACCCTCGCCGACTGGTGGAAGACCCGCCGCGAGGAGCTCGAGGGGAACGCGGAGAAGGTGCGCGACGCCGTCGAGAAGGCGGTCTCCGTCGCCCCTCCGACGGGGGCCCTCACGGCCGCCCTCCTCGATCGGGCGGTCGCCTCCCTGCGCTCGGACCACGACCCGCGGCACGGCGGGTTCGGAGGGGCCCCGAAGTTCCCCCCCTCGATGTCCCTCGATCTCCTCCTCCGCCGCTGGCGCGCCTCGAAGGATCCGACCCTCCTCTCGATCGTCGAGCAGACCCTCGACGCGATGTCGCGGGGCGGGATCTACGACCACCTCGGCGGGGGGTTCCACCGCTACTCGACGGACGAGCGATGGCTCGTCCCCCACTTCGAGAAGATGCTCTACGACAACGCGCTCCTCGCGCGCGTCTACCTCGCGGCGTTCCAGGCGACGGGGAAGGAAACCTACGCCCGGGTCGTGCGCGAGACGCTCGAGTACGTCCTGCGCGAGATGACGCGCCCCGGGGGCGGCTTCTACTCCACGCAGGACGCCGACTCCGAGGGGGAGGAGGGGAAGTTCTTCGTCTGGACGCCCGCCGAGATCGAGGCGGTCCTCGGGGCCGAGGAGGCGGCGCTCTTCGCGCGGGCGTACGGCGTCGTCCCGGGCGGAAACTTCGAGGGGGGCCGCTCCGTCCTCCACCTCCCCCTCTCCATCGAGGATCTCGCCGTCGCCCTCGATCGGCCGGCGGGGGACCTCGCCGCCCGGCTCGCGGCATCGCGGGCGAAGCTCCTCGCGGCGCGCGAGAAGCGGGCGAAGCCCGGCCTCGACGACAAGGTGATCGTCGCCTGGAACGGCCTCATGCTCTCGGCGATGGCCCGCGCCGGGGCCGTCCTCGAGGAGCCCCGGTTCCTGCGGGCGGCGGAGGAAACGGCGGCGTTCCTCCTCGAGGCGATGCGGAGGAAGGAGGGGACCCTCCTCCACACCTACCGCGACGGGAAGGCGAAGGGGGACGGCTTCCTCGACGACTACGCCTGCCTCGCCGAGGGGCTCCTCGACCTCCATGAGGCGACCTTCGATCCGCGGTGGTTCCTCGCGGCCCGGGAGCTCGCCGGCAAGGCGATCGAGCACTTCTGGGACGAGAAGGAGGGGGGCTTCTTCTACACGGGGAAGGACCACGAGACGCTCCTCGTCCGGACGAAGAGCCCGGGCGACAGCGCCGTCCCGTCCGGGAACTCCGTCGCCGCGATCGTGCTCCTGCGGCTCGCCGCCTTCACCGGCGAGGCGGACCTGGCGAGGAGGGCCGAGGCGACCCTCGCCGCCCTGCGGACGGGGATGGACCGGACGCCCCGCTTCTTCGGCTACGCCCTCTGCGCCCTCGACCTGCACCTCGACCCGCCGCGCGAGGTGGCGATCGCGGGGGCCCCGACCGACCCGGCGACGCGCGCCCTCGTCCGGGCCGTCCGCGCCGCCTACGACCCGAACCTCGTCCTCTCCCTCGCCGACCCCGCGAGACCCGAGGCCGCGAAGGCGCTCCCCCTCCTCGAGGGGAAGACGCCGGTCGGCGGAAAGCCCGCCGCCTACGTATGCCGCCGCTTCGCCTGCCGCGCGCCGGTGACCGACCCGGAGGCGCTTGCGAAGGAGCTCGGGCGGTAGCCGAACTCGCGCCGGTCCTCCCGCGTCCGTAGGCTTCGCGCCCCCCCGGGAGATCCCGCCATGTCCGGTCCGCTCGCGTTCGCCGCCCCGCTCCTCCTCTCCTCCGCCTGCACGCTCCGCGGGGAAACGCAGGCCGCCGCCGAGGTCGCCCTCGAGACGCGCGTCCGCTCCGCCGCGCTCTTCAAGAACGGGCTCGCCTTCGTCCGTCGCGAGGGTTCGATTCCTGCCGGGGCGCAATCGCTTCGGATCGAGCCCCTCCCGGTCCCGGTCCACGGGACCTTCTGGATCGCCGCCGATCCGGCGCGGGCGAGGCTCGGCCCCGCCCTCGCCCGGAAGACCGAGGTCCGCGAGCGTTTCTCCGCCTTCACGATGGAGGATCTCCTCCGCGCCAACGTCGGCCGGCGGGTCACGCTCGTCATGGGGGAGAAGGACTCGGTCGAGGGGACGATCGAATCGGTGACGGAACCGCCTCCCCCCTCCCCCGCCGACGTCGCGCCGGGGACGGTCTACTTTCCCCCTCCGACCGGCGGCCTCGCGCTGGTCCGGACCGCGGGCGGCTCGATCGCGATCCCGACTCTCGAGGTCCGCCGCCTCCGGGTCGAGGGGGGGGCGCTCGCTACTGAGGTCTCCCGCCGCCGCGAGGCGGTCTCCCTCTCCTGCCCGGTCGAGGGGAAGGAAGGGCCGACGCCGGTCTCCCTCCTCTACCTCGAGCGCGGTCTCACCTGGGTCCCCTCCTACGCGATCGACCTCTCGGAGCCGGAGAAGGCGACCCTGACCGCGAAGGCCGAGGTGATAAACGAGGCCGAGGCGCTCGAGGGAGCCACCCTCCGGTTCGTCACGGGGTTCCCGAACCTCCGGTTCGCGCACGTCGTCGATCCGATCGCGATGCAGGGGGACCTGAACGCGTTCCTCGCCGCGCTCGGCCAGCCGCCCGACCGGGCCTGGGGGGCAGTGACCCAGCAGGCGGTCCTCTCGAACGTCGCCTACCGCGCGGAGGCGGACGCCGTGACCTTCCCCGTCGCCGGCGTCCCGCTCCCGGGAGAGAGCGCCGAAGACCTCTTCCTCTACGAGCAGAAGGACGTGACGCTCAAACGCGGCGAGCGCGCCCTCTTCTCGCTCTTCAGCGCCCGCGTCCCCTTCGAGCACCTCTACGAGTGGTCGATCCCCGACACGATCGGCGAGAACCCGTACGAGCCTCGCCACGAGACCCCTCGCGAGGAGGAGATCTGGCACTCCGTGCGGCTGACGAACGACACGAGCCTCCCCTGGACGACCGCCCCGGCGATGACGCTGAAGGGAGGCAACCTCCTCGGGCAGGACACCCTTTCCTACGCTGCGGTCGGGGCGAAGACGACGGTCCGGATCACGCGCGCCGTCGACGTCCAGGGGGAGCAGGCCGAGTACGAGGTCACCCGCGACCGGGGGAGCGCACGCTTCTACGGCAACACCTACGACCGGGTCACGGTGAAGGGGGAGATCTGCGCGACGAACCACAAGCGCGAGGGGGTCCGCCTCGAGATCACGAAGCACATCCAGGGAGAGGTGACGAAGAACCCGGGCGAGGCGAAGGTCGTCCAGGTCGCGAAGGGGCTTCGGCAGGTGAACCCGAACGCCCGGCTCACCTGGACGATCCCCCTCGAGCCCGGCCAGCGGGCCACGATCGACTACGAGTACGCGCTCTACGTCCGGGGCTGATCAGCCGAGGTCGAAGAGGAGGACCTCGGAGGGCTTCTCCGCGGTCAGCGCGAGAGCGCGCTCCCCGCTCGCGGCGGCTCCGTCGCCAGCGCGGAGCGCCGTCCCATTCAGGGAGAGGGCGCCCGCCGCGACCTGCACCCACGCGTGGCGTCCCGCCTCCATCGGGTGGACGACCTCGCGCCCCGGCTCGAGGAGGGCGGCGTAGACCTTCGCGTCCTGGTGGACCGTGACGGAGCCCTCTCGCCCCTCCCGCGAGGCGACGAGCGCCAGCCGCCCGCGGCGCTCCTTCTCCGGAAACGCCTCCTGCTCGTAGCTGGGCTCGAGGTCCCTCCGCTCGGGGAGGATCCAGATCTGGAGGAAGTGGAGCGCCTCCTGGTCCGAGGGGTTGAACTCGCTGTGGACCACGCCCGTCCCCGCCGTCATCCGCTGGATCTCCCCGGGTCGGATGACCGACCCCGTCCCCAGGCTGTCCTTGTGCTCGACGGCGCCGGCGAGGACCCAGGTGAGGATCTCCATGTCCCGGTGGAAGTGCTCCGGAAAGCCCTCGCCCGGCTTCACGCGGTCCTCGTTGATCACCCGCAGCGACCGGAAGCCCATGTGCGCGGGGTCGTGGTAGGCCGCGAACGAGAACGTGTGCCGGGTGTCGAGCCACCCGTGGTCGAAGTGGCCCCGCTCCTCGGATCGGCGAACCTGGATCATCGGCCTTCATCCGCGGTTTCCACCGGGCTTCCCCCTTAGGTCCGGGTCCCCCCCCTCGCAAGGCGCGGGGCCCCCTCGTGCCGCGTTACGGAGGGGGAACCCCCGTTCCCGCGGCGCCACGGTGGAGCGCCGAGAGGAGGCCCCCGAAACGTGGCGCGGATGTTGTTGTCCTCCCGCCACAACTGGAGAGTCCGATGAGAGCCACCTCCCCTATCCTCCTGGCCGCCCTCCTCCCCGCCGCCTGCTCGACGCCGCGACCGGCCGGAGACGGATCCTCTCCCCCCGAGGGCGAGGTCCGCCTGCTCCAAGCCCACTACGCCGGGGCCGAACGGGAGCTTCGCGCGAGCGACGTCTCTCGCCTCTCACCC
>CBRGOK010000288.1:0-5644 GCA_967798035.1 uncultured bacterium | reverse complement strand
GGCCGGGCCGCCCGACGCCCGCGCCGCCGCCGGAGACGCCCGAGGGGTAGCCCGGCCGCCGGCCGATGGGCGGTTCCGAGCTCGCGGAGCGCGGGTTCCTCGTCGCGGGGGCGGCGAGCGCGTTCCTCGCCGTCGCGGCGGGCGCGTTCGGGGCGCACGGGTTGAAGGGGTCGATCCCCCCGGAACGCCTCGAGGCGTTCGAGGTCGGCGTCCGCTACCACCTCTTCCACTCCCTCGGCCTCTTCGCCGCCGCGTGGGTCGCCTCCCGCGCGCCGGGGCGAGCGGCCCGCGCGGCCGCGTGGCTCCTCGGCGCGGGGATCGTCCTCTTCTCGGGGAGCCTCTACGCCCTGGCGCTCACGGGGGCGAGGGGGCTCGGCGCCATCACCCCCGTCGGCGGCCTCGCCTTCCTCGCGGGGTGGGCGCTCCTCGCGTTCGCGGCGACCCGGATCGGGGCGCCGCCGGTATCCTCCGGTCGATGAGCACCGGGGACCTCGAGAAGTTCCGCCAGGCCGGACGGATCGCCTCCGCCGCCCGCGACCATGGGGCCGCGCTCGTGAAGCCGGGCGCGCGCCTGCGGGACGTCCTCGAGGCGGTCGAGGCGGAGATCGGCCGGCTCGGGGGGGAGCCCGCCTTCCCCGCGCAGTCCTCCCGCAACCACATCGCCGCCCACTACTGCCCCTCCCCCGAGGACGAGACGCGGTACGAGGCGGGGGACCTGGTCAAGCTCGATGTCGGCGTCCACGTCGACGGCTTCGTCGCGGACACGGCGACGACGATCGACCTCGGGCCCGGCCGCAACGGCCGGCTGCGCGAGGCCGCCGAGGCGGCCTTATCCTCCGCGATCGCGACGGCGGCCCCCGGCGTCTCGACGAGCGAGATCGGCGGGGCGATCGCCTCCGCGATCCGCGCCCACGGCTACCGCCCGATCGGGAACCTCACGGGGCACGGGGTCGGCCGCTGGCAGATCCACTGCGCCCCGGCGATCCCGAACGTGCCGGACCGCTCCCGCGAGCGCCTGAAGGAGGGGATGGTCGTCGCGATCGAGCCCTTCGCGACGGACGGGGTCGGGACCGTCGAGGAGCGGGTGAAGCCCGAGGTCTTCCGCCGCGCGGGACGCCCGAAGCGGCGCGACGGGGTCGACGAGGAGGTCCTCGAGGCGATCGAGCGGATCGGGGGGCTCCCCTTCGCGCGCCGCTCGCTCCGGGGCTTCGCGCGCGAGGCGGTCGAGGCGAGCCTCGTCGCCCTGGCCAAGGCCGGGGTGCTCGTGCGCTATCCCCCTCTCTGCGAGGCGGAGGGGCGGCGCGTCGCGCAGGCCGAGCACACGATCTACCTCGGGCCCGGCGGGGTCGAAGTCCTGACGCGCTAGCCCGAAGTTCCTCTCGACAGGCGAGCCTCACCACGATCCGGTCCGCCGCGGCCTCCGAGGAGGCACGTCAGAGCTAGGCGGACTCTGGCGGACGGGCGCTTCGTGGGAAAAACTCCGGCTGCAGAAGCGGATCGGGGATCCGTGCGGCCGTTCTCAGGCTGTCGACGCAGTCGTCCGGCCCTGGATGGGCCGATTCCTCGCCGTCCGGTTCTCTTGCGGACGGTGCCGGGGGATCATGTCCACCCCTCGAGTCCCGCTGCCAGCGCAGGTCCTCCAGGTGCGCGCCGCCCTTCTCGCTCTCCTCGCGGCCGTTCTCTTCGGCGCCTCCACCCCGGCCAGCAAGCTGCTAGTCGGGGACCTGACTCCCTTCCAGCTCGCGGGGCTGCTCTACCTGGGCGCAGCGATCGGCGTGACACCCCGGGTATGGATCGAGCGCGGCCGGGAACGCCCGAGCATGGACCGGGCGAACCGCCGCCGACTCGCGGGGGCGGTCTGCTTCGGCGGGGTCCTCGGGCCCGTCCTCCTCCTGCTCGCGCTCCGGAGCGCATCCGCGGCGTCCGTCTCTCTGTTGCTGAATCTCGAGCTCGCGGCCACGGCCCTGATCGGGATCGTCTTCTACCGAGAGCACCTCGGTCCTCGCGGCTGGATCGGCGTCGCCGGAACGGTCGGCGCGGGATCGTTGCTCGCGGCCGGCGGCGGACCGCCGGGCGTCGCGGCGGCGCTCCTCGCGGCCGGAGCCTGCGCTTGCTGGGGACTCGACAACCAACTGACCGCCCTGATCGACCGCCTGAGCCCCGCGCAATCCACCTTCTGGAAGGGACTCGTCGCCGGGGTCGCGAACCTCGCGATCGGCGTGACTCTCGCGCCGTTGCGGGCGGGACCGACGACCGTCCTCGCCGCCTTGGCGGTCGGGTCCGTTTCCTACGGCGCGAGCATCGCCCTTCACATCGCCGCGGCGCAACGGCTCGGAGCGACGCGAACGCAGGCGATCTTCGCGAGCGCCCCGTTCTTCGGGATCGCCTTCTCCTTCCTGTGGCTCCGGGAGGCGCTCGGAGGCACGGAGATCCTCGCGACCGCTCTCCTTCTTCCCTCCGTCGCGCTTCTCCTCCTCGAGCGACACGCGCACCCGCATTCGCACGCTTCCGTCGAGCACGTCCACAGCCACCGGCACGACGACGGGCACCACGCCCACGAGCATCCGGGGCTTCCGGCGACCACCCGACACTCGCACGAGCACCGGCACGGGCCTCTCGTCCACGCCCACCCGCACGCTTCCGACCTCCACCACCGACACGGGCACGAGGAGTGGCCCTCGCGGGCCGAGTCGCCGAAGGCACAGGACGCCGGGCCGGCCGAGCCGCACGCGAGCGGCTAGTCGGATCGAACGAACGCGGAGAGGCTCGCCCACGCCTCCTCGCAGGAAGCCGCCGCTCAGCCGCTGGCGCCCGGCTCCCGCCTCTTCCGCCCCTTCGCGAGCCGGCGCTCCGCCAGGCGCAGCGCGGCCGCCGCGGTCGGGATCCCCTCCGCGCGGGCGATCCGGAAGACCTCGCGCAGGTGGTCCGCGATCCGGTCGATCCGCCGGATCGACTCCTGGGCGTCGTACCCGCCCGGGAGGAGCTCGCAGCCGACGTTGATGATCCCCCCCGCGTTGAGCACGAAGTCGGGGGCGTAGAGGATCCCGCGGTCGCGCAGCGCCTCCCCGTCGCGCGTCTCGTCGAGGAGCTGGTTGTTCGCGCAGCCGGCGACGATCCGGCAGCGGAGCCGGGGGATCGTCCGGTCGTTGAGGATCCCCCCGAGGGCGTTCGGGGAGAGGATGTCGCAGGGAGCGGCGAGGATCTCCTCGTCGGAGACGACCTCTGCCCCCGTCTCGCGGGAGATCGCCTGCGCCTTCTCCGCGTCGATGTCGGCCACGACGAGGCGCGCCCCCTCGGCGTGGAGGAGCCGCGCGAGGGCGCCGCCGACGGCGCCCACGCCGTGGATCGCGATCCGCAGGCCCTGGAGCGAGGGGGAGCCGAGGACCTCCTCGGCGCAGGCTCGGATCCCGAACAGGCCCCCGCGCGCGGTGTGGGGGGAGGGGTTCCCGCTCCCGCTCGCGAGGCCCGTCACCCATTGCGTCTCGCGGCGCACGATCTCGAGGTCGCGCTCGTTCACGCCGACGTCCTCGGCGGTGAGGTAGCGACCGCCGAGGGAATCGATCGCCCGCCCCATCGAGAGGAAGAGCGCCTCCGTCTTCTCCCGGCGGCCGTCGCCGACCACGACCGCCTTGCCCCCCCCGAGCGCCATGTCCGCGACGGCGGACTTGTAGGTCATCCCCCGCGCGAGGCGCAGGACGTCGGTGAGGGCCTCCTCCTCGGCGCGGTAGGGCCACATCCGCATCCCGCCGAGCGACGGGCCGAGCGTGGTGTCGTGGACGGCGATGAAGGCGAGGAGCCGCGCGTCCGGGTCCGACACCCGCACGACGCGCTCGTAGCCGGGAACCGGGACCGGTCGGATCTCCATTCGACGCGGCGAGGGGGCGCGTCCCGCGGACAGGCCCCGGTCGCTCGACGGGGAGGATTCTAGCGACCGTAGGGTGGGGGCGCGGCCGCCGGCACGGGGGACGCCGCGGGCCGTGGGGCCGTGCCCCCGGAGAGGTGGCGGTCGAGGAAGGCGAGGTAGGCCTCCGCGGCGGCGATCCGGTTCTTCTTCGAGCGGAAGCCGTGCCCCTCGTCGGGGAAGACGAGGTACTCGACCGGCACGCCGTTCTTCCGCGCGGCCTCCACGATCTCGTCGCTCTCGACCTGGAGGACCCGCGGATCGTTCGCCCCCTGCACGACGAGGAGGGGGCGGCGGATGTTCGAGGCGTGGAAGAGGGGCGAGATGCGGCGCAGCCGCTCCTCCTCTCCACCCGGGTCCCCCATCTCGGAGTAGAGCGCCTCGCGCTGCGCCTCCCACCAGGGGGGGATGCTCTTCAGGGTCCGCAGCCAGTTCGTCACCCCGAAGATGTCGATCCCGAGCTCGAACGCGTCCGGCGCGAAGGCGAGGGCCGCGGCGACCATGTAGCCGCCGTAGGAGCCTCCCATGATCGCGATGCGCCGGCGGTCGATCCACGAGAGCCCCTCGAGGTACTTCCTCCCGAAGACGCAGTCCTGGAGGTCGACCTCGCCGTGCCTGCGGTCGTCGAGGTGGAAGAAGCGCTTGCCGTAGCCGGAGGAGCCTCGGTTGTTCACCGCGAGCACCGCGTAGCCGTGGTTGACGAGGAACTGGATCTCGGCTCGCCACCCCGTCCGGCTCTGCCCGCCGGGGCCCCCGTGGACCCAGACGACCGCGGGGACCGGGTCCCGCTCCGAGGCCACCTTCGGCCGGTAGAGAAGGGCCGGGATCCTGAGGCCGTCGAAGGAGGGGTAGCGCACGACCGTGGAGGAGACGAGGTCCCCCTCGCGGACGGCCGGATTCAGGTTGCTCGTCAGGCGGCGGTGTTCCCCGGTGCCGAGGTCGAGGAGGTGGAGGTTCGAGGGGGAGGTGTCCCCGTTCGCGTAGAAGGCGAGGAGTCGCCCGCTCCTCGAGAAGGAGGCGCTCGCGATGTCCGCCCGCGGGATGGTCGGGAGGGTCACCTCCCGCCCCGTCCTCCGGTCGAGGACGGTGATCCGCGTCCGGGCGTCCTCGTTCACGCCGACGACCCGGTAGCGGCCGTCGCGCGAGAACCCGACGAAGGAGACGTCCCAGTCGGCCGAGGCGAGGACCTCCCGCTTCCCCGCGAGGAGGTCGAGGGACCAGGCGCGCTCGAACTCGCTCCCGTCGTTCGAGAGGTAGACGAGGGAGGCGCTGTCGGGCGTGAAGGCGGCGAAGGAGTGGAGCGCGTTCCCCTCGTGGGGGGTGACCTTCCGCGGGGGCTCGCCCGGGGCTCGCGCGTCCCAGAGGAAGAGGTCGCCGTCCTCGTTCGTCCGCTCCTTCGAGAGGGCGACCCAGCGCCCGTCGAGGCTCACCCCCTCGACGTCGAGGCCGCCGGGATTCTCGAGGACGAGCGTGCGGGCGTACCCGTCCGTCGCGAACCGGTAGAGGTCGAAGAAGCGCTCGTCCCGCTCGTTCGTCGCGACCCAGAACGAGGCGTCGTCCCCCGACCAGCCGAGGAAGCGCGCCTTCGTCTTCTCCCCCGGCGTCAGGTCGGTCGTCTTCCCGTCGACCTCGCGGACGGAGAGGTGGTTGCGCTCGTTCCCCCCCCGGTCCGAGGTGACGAGGATCCGGTCGTCCTTCGGGAAGTAGGAGACCGCATACGTCGTGTCGGTGGTGGATGAGGTC
>CBRGOK010000287.1:0-5684 GCA_967798035.1 uncultured bacterium | reverse complement strand
GAGCGGACCGAGATCAAGATCGTCTCGGCGAAGTAGTTCCGCTCGACTGGAGCGGCAGCGGCTCAGGGGTCCCGGGCTACCTGACCAGGCGAGTAGCCACTCTGTCCAACTCGCCCCGGTCGGCGCAGTGGATGACGATCCGCCAGGCGTCTCCGGACTGCTCGAGCGTCGCTCGGCATCCGAGTGCCTCGCGGAGCCTCCCCTCCAGCTCCCGCTCCCACGGCTCCGCGGGATGGCCCACTTTCCGGCCCTCCACTCGCTTCTTGGGTCCCGGGGCCGCATCCCTGACGAGACTCTCGGTCTGACGGACCGAGAGGCCTCGCTCGATCACGAGCTTGGCTAGGCCCACCATGCGGGAGGGGTCTCCGACAGGGAGGATGGAGCGGGCGTGCCCCGACGAGAGTGTTCCACGTGAAACGAACTCCTGAACCTCCGAGGGAAGCTCCAGCAGCCGGATGGTATTGGAGACCGACGAGCGATCCATGCCGACGACGAGGGCTACGCGCTCCTGAGTGAGCCCGAACACGTCGATCAGCTGCCTCATGGCTTTCGCCCGGGAGATCGGATCCAGGTCCTCTCGCTGGACGTTCTCGACGAGCGCGACTTCCAGGGCCTGTTCGTCTCCACTCCCTTGAATCACACGAACGGGGACGCGCTCCATCCCGGCGAGCTTCGCTGCCCTCCACCTGCGTTCACCCGCGACGATCTCGTAGGCGCCTCCGGTCCGTCGGACCACGATCGGCTGAAGCATCCCGTGCTTCCGGATGGATTCGGAAAGGGATCTCACTCCCTCCTCCGAGATCGACTGCCGAGGTTGAAGCTTGTTCGGCCTGAGATCCCCGACGGCGACCTCGTTTGCCCCTCCCTCTTCCGCGAGGTTCGTGGTAGGTGAGAGGAGTGATCTCAACCCTCGACCCAGTCGCTTGTCTTCCATCTCAGTTCCAGGATTCCCGGGAGGCTTGACCTTGGAGCGCCGGAAGGATTCAGGGTCAACCAGCGGAATGCAACACCTGAAAGTCACCTACCACGGCCAGGTGCAGGGGGTGGGCTTTCGATGGGCCGTCAAGGCGCTGGCAGATTCCCTCGCTCTGGTCGGATGGATCAGAAACGAACCCGACGGAACGGTCCTCCTGACCGTCCTGGGGAACCGGGATCGCCTCGCCCATCTGCTGGAAGGGATAGATTCGAGATTTGCTGGATACATAACTGAAAGAAGAGTGCAGGAAAGTGTCGATCTAGAGGTCGAGTCGTCGTTCGAAATCCGACGCTAGGGAGGTCGCTTGCGATACGGGATCCTGGGAGACATCCACGCCAACCCTTCCGCCCTGGATGCCGTCCTCTCCTCGCTCGCTAGCGAAGGAGTCGACCGCCTTTTCAGCGTCGGGGACATCGTCGGCTACGGCGCGGCGCCGTCCGAGTGCGTGAGCCGCATCCTCGAGGCGGGAGCCACCGCCGTCGCCGGGAATCACGATCTGGCGGCCGTCGACCGGATCCCCGTCGAAGGATTCCACCCGATCGCCCGCGAGGCGATCCTCTGGACGCGGCGGTCCCTCGACGCGCGAAGCGCCGAGTACCTGAGCCGGCTCCCTCTCCTCGTCGAGGAGGGGCCGGTGACCGTGGCGCACGGGTCGATCGACAGGCCCGAGGCCTTCGACTACATCCAGAGCGCCCCGGACGCCCAGGCCTCCCTGGAGCGCCTCCAGACCCGGATCGGCTTCGTGGGGCACTCCCACGTCCCCGTCTCCTACCTCTGCCGCGAGGGGGATCCGGTCCGACTCTGGTACACCTTCGACCCGGAGATCTCCCTGAGCGGCTGCTCGAAGGCCCTCGTCAACGTGGGGAGCATCGGCCAGCCGCGGGACGGCGATCCGCGCGCGGCCTACGCGCTCTACGACGACGTCGCGGACAAGGTCTGGATCCGCCGCGTCCCCTACGACGTCGAGGGCGAGGTCGAGCGGATCCTCCGGGCCGGACTCCCTTCGGTCCTCGGAGAGCGCCTCCGCCTCGGGACGTAGGTCGGGTGGAGGTGGCGGACCCGGGCCGGGTCCGCTCAGCGACCGCGGAGGTAGTCGAGCTCCGGGGGGAGCGCCTCGAGACCCCCCTCGCCGAGGCGGGCCTCGAAGAGCCGTCCGAGATCGCGCAACGGGCGCTCGTCTCCTTGGAACCGTACCGTGCGCGCCTCGGCATGGGAGCCCGCCAGGATCATCACCTGGAGGATGGAGCCCGCGTTGCATCGGCTCCCCTCGATCTCCATCTCGACCGGAGTCCCGTAGTGGTTCACGATCGAGACGATCAGGGACGCCGGTCGCGCGTGGAGGTAGATCCCGTCGGGGAGGGCGGTGTCGAGCGTTCGGATCTTCGTGTAGTGGGGGAGGACGCCTTCCGCGTACGGCCGCCCGCCTTCGAGGAAGCGGACCGCGTTGGCCAGCGCGAAGTCTACCACCTGACGGAGCACGGCGTTCTTGTCGACCAGCGCGGCGATCCTCGCCTTCGCGGACTCCGATCGGATGTCGTTCTCGTGCCGCTCGTAGAAGTGCACGAGGTAGGTGACGATCTCGAGGAGGTGGAGGGCGGCGGAGACGTGCCCCCGGAGCGCGGGGAGGCGGTCGTCCTTCGCCTCGAGAGCGGTCGACTTGATGTGGGTGTCGTACTTCGACTGGATGTTGTGGAGGGTCGCCTCGTAGACCCTCGCCTTCTCCTCGTTGCAGTGCCGCTCGACGAACCGCCGGAGGGCCTCCGGGTCCGGGAGGGGACGGAGGTCGAGGGACCGGAGGAGATCGGCGGCCCGCAGGTACTTCGAGGCGACCTCGGCGATCTTCTGCGCCTCGTCGACCAGCTCCGCCGCCTCGTCGACGTTCCGCGGGAGGCGCCGCCGGACCGTGGTCTCCGGGATCTGGGCCAGGTCGAGGCGCCCGGCCGGAGCGCGCACTCCGAGCGCAAGCGCCTCCGCCTCGAGCGCGCGCAGGAGGTCGAGGGTCGATCGGGAGACGAAGGCGTGGCACGCCCGGAGCCCCGCGAGGAAGGCGTCCCGCTCCGCGCCGTCCAGCGCGACGCCGTATCCCGGGAACCGGGTCTCGAGGTGGTGGAGGGCGTGGCCGGCCATGGCGAACCAGCGCATCGAGGCGACGAGCTCGGTGAAGAAGGAGACCCGCCGGTTGTCCCGGGCGCCGTGATCGTCGAGGAAGGACTCGAGCTCGTTCGTCTCGTTCGCGAGCGCGACGTAGACCTTCTTCGGCCACTCGGAAGGGGCCGACGTCTCGAGGGAGGCGGCGAGCCGCCGGAGGGGAGCCGCGGTCTTCTCGAGGAGCGGGAGAAACTCCACCTCCGGGAGGATCTCCTCGAGAGGCTGCGCCAGCTCTCGGCTCTGACGGGACGGTCCCACTCTTCTCTTCCGATCGACCCTCAACCTAGCCCGCGCCGAGGATCGGGTCAAAGGGGGGGCCGTCCCGGCGCGCTCAAGCGCCCCCCCTCGCGCGCCGAAAGAACGCCCGCGAGCTTCTCGGCGAGGGCTCCCATTCCCCGCGAACGCCTCCTCGAAACCTACCTCAAGGAAATCAACGAGGTCCCCCTCCTGACCGCCGAGCAGGAGAAGACCCTCGCCCGCAAGATCCGCGTGGGAGCACATGATCCGGGCCAACCTCCGGCTCGTCGTCAGCATCGCGAAGGCGTACGTCAACCGCGGGCTCGCGTTCATGGACCTCATCGCGGAGGGGAACATCGGGCTCCTCAAGGCGGTCGAGCGGTTCGACCCGGACCAGAACTGCCGCTTCTCGACCTACGCCACCTGGTGGATCAAGCAGTCGATCCGGCGCGCCCTGCTGAACACGGTGAAGACGGTGCGCGTCCCCTCCTACATGGTCGATTTGATTTCCCGGTGGAAGTCGGTTTCCATGGAGCTCGGCTACCGCCTCGGCCGGAACGCCACCGCCTCGGAGGTCGCGCACGAGCTCGGGTTGCCGATGCACCAGTGGAACCTCATCCGCAGGACGATCAAGTCTTCCTCGATCGGGAGCCAGGTGAGCCTGGACGGCCCCTTCTCGGGCGCGGAGAGCCTCCCGGACACGCGCACCCCCGCGCCCGACGAGGAGATCCTCGACCAGCAGGAGGTCGACAAGATCCGCCGGCTCCTCTCGGCGATCACGCCGCGCGAGGAGCGGATCCTCCGCCTCCGCTACGGACTCGAGGAGGGGGGATCCCGCTCCCTGCGCGAGATCGGGGAGGTCGTGGGGCTGACCCGGGAGCGCGTCCGCCAGATCGAGAACGAAGCCCTGCGGAAGCTCAACCGCATCCTCGAGGGGGACGACTGACTCCGGCCGGGGCGAGGCCCACGCGCTGATGCGCGCCCTCCCCCGCACACCTCCGCCGAGCGGCGCGGCCCCGCCGGCGGCCATCGCGATCCCGGATCTCCCCCGCGCGGAGCCGGGCACCTCGCTCTACGTCCACCTCCCCTTCTGCGCGACGAAGTGCCGGTACTGCGACTTCCCCTCCTATCCCGGGAAGGGGATGCCGATCGACGCCTACCTCGACGCTCTCTGCGTCGAGATCCGTGCGCGGGCCCCCCGGGACCCGCGCACGATCTTCCTCGGAGGGGGGACCCCGACCTACCTTGGGGAGGCCCAGATCCGGCGCGTCTTCTCGGCGATCGCGGAGGCGACCGGATTCGAGGCCGGGCGGACGGAGGTGACGGTGGAGGCGAATCCGGAGAGCGCGACGGAGGAGAAGCTCCTCCTCCTGCGGCGCAGCGGGGCGAACCGCCTGAGCCTCGGGGTGCAGGCGATGCGGGAGAGGCTCCTCCAGTTCTTCGATCGCCCCCACGACGTCGGGAGCGTGCGACGGGCGGTGGCGGCGGCTCGCGCGGCGGGGTTCGAGAATCTCAACCTCGACCTCATCTTCGGGGCGCCGGGACAGACTCCCGCAGACTGGAGGGAGGACCTCTCCGCCGCCATCGCGCTCCATCCCGACCACCTCTCCCTCTACGACCTCGTGTACGAGGATGGGACCGCGTTCCGTCGCTGGCTCGACCGCGGGTGGCTCTCGCCCCTCCCCGAGGAGGTGTGCCGGGAGCTCTACCTCATCTCGGTCGAGCTCGCCGGGTCGTCCGGATTCCGCCCCTACGAGGTCTCGAACTTCGCGCGCCCCGGCCGGGAGTGCCGCCACAACCTGACCTACTGGCGGAACGAGCCCTACGTCGGTGTCGGATGCGGAGCCGCCTCCTACGTGGGGGGGATCCGATGGAAGAACGACGCCCGTGTGCTCCCGTACATCCGCACCCTCGAGGGGGGCGCCGCTCCGGTCGTCGAGCAGGAGCGGCTCGCCGGCCTCGATCGGTTGAAGGAGTCGATCTTCCTCGGCCTCCGCCTGCGCGAGGGGGTTGCTCGCTCCAGGCTCCTGCGCGAGACCGGCCTCGACCTGGAGACGGTCTTCGACCTCGAGATCCGGACCTCGCGCGAGAGGGGTCTCCTCGAGTGGGACGGGGAGCGGCTGTTCCTCACCGAGGAGGGAGTTCTTCTCGCAGACAGTGTTATCTACTCGTTCTTCTCTCAAACGCCTGTCTAACTGATGTCATTTTCATTCATCCGTCAGCATCAGGCGGATTCGATCGAGTGGACCGTCACAGCTCGCAAATGCAGTCTTTAATGTTCAATTCGAAGCATAAAGACATCGATTTAAGTGTGATTTGACGT
>CBRGOK010000286.1:0-5687 GCA_967798035.1 uncultured bacterium | reverse complement strand
GTCGCGAGGAGGAGGGCTCCGGCTCCCACCGCCTCCGCGCGCACCGACTCCGAGAAGCGGCCGAGGGCCCGCTCCGGGAGGTGCGCCACCAGCCACCACGCCGGACGCCCTCCCGCCGCGCGCGGGCCGGTCGGAGCGGCGACGAACCGGTCGTCCCCCTCGGCGGCGAGCGCCTCCCCGCGCGCCACGACGGCCTCGAACGCCGCCGGGTGGTCCTCCCGGAAGGAGCCTCCTCCGTCGCGCCGCCGCTCCTTCTTCCGGTCGGGGTGGGCGAGGTAGCGCCCCTCCGCGTCGACGAGGAACTGCGCGAGGCCCGACTCGGTCTCCTCCCGCCGCAGGGTCTCGAAGAGGGGGGCGGCGTAGATCGACAGGACGAGCGCGCCCGCCCCGACGGGCGCGGCGAAGCGGAGGACCTGGCGGTCCCTCTGGGCGAGGTCGACCCGCTCGTCGTCGAACTCGAGGAGGGGGGCGAGATCCCGCCCCTCCTCGCGCGCCACGCGCACGCGCTCCGGGTCCAACACCGTGCGCAGCAGCGCGGGCGGGACGACCGAGACGCCGGGACCGACGCGCTCGACCCGGAGGCACTCCCGGCCCGAGGCGTCCAGGGCGACGACGCTCCCGAGGGAAGGGAAATGGAGCAGCACGGCGACCGCGTCCCGCCCCGCGCGGTCCGCGGCGCCTCCTTCCAGGAGCGTCCGGACCGATTCGAGGGAGGCGAGGGTGCGGGCGTGGGCCCGCCCGAGCGCGAGGTCGTCCGCCAGCCGCGCGGCCATCGCGGAGACCTCCCCGCGCCGCTCCGCGAGGACCGCCTCGGCCGACCGCTCGGCGGCTCCGCGGAGGCGGCGCACCGCGTGAGCGGCCTCGAGGGCGAGGATCCCCGCGAGGAGACCGAGGGCGAGGAGGCTGCGGGCCCGGGAACTCACGGCCCTCCCATTCTGCCCCGGACCCTCGCTTCCGCGGTAACCTCCCCTCCCATGCGCAAGACGCGACTCCTCCTCCTCGCGTTCGCCCTCCTCCTCGTGATCCTCGTGGTGTTCGGCGGGGGCTCCCTCCTCCGCGCCGGGATCGAGAAGGGGACCGCCGCCGCGACCGGCCTGCCCACCGAGGTGGAGTCCGCGTCCCTCGGCGTCCTCAGGGGCCGCGTCGGCGTCCGCGGCTTCCGGCTCGGCAACCCCCCCGGGTTCAGGTCCCCCTCGGCGTTCGCCGTCGGGCGCGTCTCCGTCGACGCCTCCCTCCTCTCGCTCCTCACCGACACCGTCGTCGTCGAGTCGATCGAGATCCTGGAGCCGGAGCTGACGATCGAGCTGTCGGGGAGGGGGACGAACATCGGCGAGATCCTCGACCGATTCGAGGGGAAGGGGGGTTCCGACGGCGGGAAGGAACCCTCCGGCGGGGAGGGGGGCCCTTCCGGCTCCGGCGGGGGAAAGAAGCTCCGCGTCGCCGAGGTCCGGATCCGGGGGGCGAAGGTCCACGTCGCCGCCTCGGGGCTCGCGGCGGCGCAGACGACGATCACCCTCGGCGACCTCACCCTCCACGAGCTCGGCAGCGGCGCGGAGGGGAAGGAGCCGACCCTCCCCCAGCTCGTCGCGCGGATCCTCGGCTCCCTCGCCCTCGCGGCCGCGCGCGAGGGGGGGGACCTCTCCTCGCGGCTCGCCGAGATCCTGCGCCGGGAGACCGCCCGCCCCCTCCTCGAGGGCCTCCGCCGCGACCTCGACGCCGCGACGCACGGCTCCGTCGACAAGGCGGTGCAGGAGATCGACCGGGCCGTCGGCGGGAAGATCTCCGACCTCCTGAAGAAGGAGAAGAAGAAGTAGCGGGCTAGGTCCGGCTTCCGAGCCGCCCGGCCCGGATCAGGGCGAGGGTCGACTCGTAGCCGAACCGGAAGACCTGGTCCTTCGCGGAGAAGGTCATCGGGTTGTAGAGGAAGGGCATCGCCTCCGCCTCCTCGGGCTGGTGGAGGAGGATCTCGGCGTCGGGGTAGGCGGCGTTCGCGTACTCCAGTTCCCGGTGCAGGCGCACCCGGGCGGTGAGCCGGTTCGACTGGTCGAGGACGGCGAAGAATCCGCGCCGGTCGATCCGGCCGTCCGCGGCGGGGGCCTTGCGCCGCGCGCCGGCGTCGACGTGCACCGGGACCTTCGGGTTGATGACGAGGACGCGGCGCGCGCCGAGCGCGAGGGCGAGGTCGATGTGGGCGACCTCGGTCGACTCCCCGTCGATCAGGAACCGGCCGCCGAGCCAGAAGGGCTCGAAGAACATCGGGATCGCGCCCGAGGCGACGATGGCGGCGGGGATGTAGAGGAACGGGGTCTTGGGCCCGAAGACGACGCGCTCCCCCGAGTCGAGGTCCGTCGCGGTGATGAAGAGCGTCCGTTTCATCGCCCCGAAGGTCATCGTGAGCCGCTCCTCGCGGAAGATGCTCTCGACGAACCGGAGGTAGTCGCCCGTCCGGAAGAGGCCCGAGGGGAGGGCCTCGGGGGAGTTCGCGATCGCCTCGAAGGTCCCCGCTCCGTCCGCGTCCTTGCGCCGGCCGAACCGCCGGAAGTAGGAGGTCCCGACGCCGAGGGCCCTCAGGAAGAGGGAGGCGGCCCGGCCCGGCTCGAGGTGGTAGAAGTCGCGCCGCCGGATCGGGACGCATCCGGGCTCCCCAAGGATCGAGCCCCGGAGCCTTTCGAGGGAGAGGCCCGCCGCCATCGTGCCGGCGACGAAGGCCCCCGCGCTCGTCCCGACGAGGATGTCGGCGTCCTGCGGGCGGAAGGGGATGCCGGTCTCCGCCATCGCGCACAGCGCCCCGATCTCGTAGAAGGCGCCGGTCAGACCCCCCCCGCACAGGACGAGGGCGGTCTCGGCCTTCTTGGGGGCCTCGGGCAGGCCAGAGTCCCTCGCGAAGTCGTTCATCGGGTCAGGGGGGCTTCTCCGGGGGCGATTCCATGGACATCATTCGGCTCCGAGGCGCCATGTCGATAACCCAGGGCGGGCGACCCCTCCCCCTCCGGATCGAGCGGCAGGAGGGGAGGAGGATCGCGGTCGAGTGGAGGGACGCCCACCGGAGCCTCTATTCGATGCGCCACCTCCGGGGCCGCTGCCCCTGCGCCAACTGCGTGGACGAGGGGACGGGGAAGCGGCGCTACTTCGAGGCGGACGCCTCGGAAGACCTCGGCTTCTCGGACGTCTGGCTCGTCGGGAACTACGCCCTCGGCATCCGCTTCTCCGACGGGCATGAGACCGGGATCTTCACGTACGACTACCTCCGCTCCATATGCCCGTGCCCCGCGTGCGAGGAGGGGGGTCAGAAGGGAGAAACGAAGGACTGAACGTCCGTCCAGGGCGGGGGCGTGGGGTAGACGTCCGGGGGCTGGAGGCACGGGTCCTGGTATCCCGCGGTCGGGAGGACGGAAGGAGGGGCGCCGACGACGATCAACTGAGAGGAGGGGTCGTCGACGCTCGTCCCGCTCACCGTGACCGTTCGAGAGGAGACGCCGTTCGTGAGGTGGAGGACGGCCGGCTCCCCCGGGAGCTGATTGCAGGGGACCGACCAGGAGACCTGGTTCAGGAGGTTCCACGTGGCGTCGACGACGGTCTTGCGGATCCCCGTCCCATCGTCGCGGAGGAGGACCGAGCGGAGTCCGCCGGAGGGGGGGACGATGTCCGTCGCCTCCCCCGCGCACCGGATCCCGTCGCACCGCATCTCGTGGAACCGGATCGAGAGGGGCTGCGAGGCGAGGTCGGGCGGAAGGGCGAACTTGTAGGAACCGAGGGGCTGGGCCGTGTACGTCGCCCCGAGGAGGGAGTGGCTGACCGACGACGCCGGCATGTCGACCAGGTCGAAGAGGAGCGGGTGGTCGCCGAGACTCATCACGGCGAGCGAGCCGGACCGCGCCTCGCAGACAGCGACGATCGGCGACTGCGCCACCGCCGACCCTCCCCATAGGACAGCCCCGACGACGATGACTAGGCGACGCACCGGTCTTCCCTCCACGCGCGAACGGACCTCTCGCGCGGTGTCGATCGATCGTGGCGGGCTTATCGGGAGGGAAGGGGAGCGACTTGAGGGGCGCGGATCAGAACGGGCCGTACGCGACGAAGGCCGCGTAACGGGCCGCGTCCGCGCCGTCCCCCCGGCGGGGGAGGGCCCGTCGCGCCTGCGCGAGGGCGACGGGGACCGACGCGCCCGAGAGGAGCCGGTCGTAGAAGGCTCCCATCAGCTCGGGGACCGAGTCGTCGGCGACCGGCCAGAGGGAGACGACGACGCGGGAGGCCCCCCCGAAGACGAAGGGGTAGACGAGCCCCCACACGCCGACGCCCTGGACGAGGGGGCCGCGCCCGGTCTCGCACGCCGAGAGGACGACGAGGTCCCGGGCGCGGAGGCGCGCCGCCTCGTCGCCCCAGAGGATGCGGTCCTGGGGAGCGGGCCCCGGCGCCAGGAGGAGGCCGATCCTTCCATCCGGGCGCATCGTCGAGTGGGCGGCGAGGTGGAGGACTCCGGCGTCGGGCGCGCGGGAGACGAGCCACTCCTTCCGGAGCGAGGCGCCGGTAACCACGGTCGAGCGGTCCACCGGGAACTTCGCCGCGACCGCCCGCGCCTCCTCCTCGGCGTGGGGGAGCCACGCCGCGGACTCCGCGTCGGCGAAGGCCCCTGCCACGATCCCGCGCTCGAGACTGAGGCGCCTTCCCTGGAGCGCCAGGAGGAAGCCACTCGAGGCGCCGTACGCGAAGACCGTCGAATCGCCGAGGAATCCCTCGCCGTCAGGGAGCGCCTCGAAGGGGAGCGCGAAGAGCGGGCCGTCGGGGACGACGTACACCTCCCGGTCGCGCATCCGTCCCGGGAGTTCCCCCGGGAGCAAAACCTCCTCGAGCGCGCGCGCGACCTCCGGGACCTTGCGTCGCGCCTGGGGGACGAGGTGGGCGCTGCGCAGGAGCGCGAGGAACCCGTCGACGCGGTGCGCCAGGGCGTCGCGTCCGGGGAGCCGATGGACTCCGACTCCCTCCGTCGAGACGACGAAGAGGAAGGTGGCCTCCTCACCGACAAAGTACTCGAGGAGGAGCTGGTCTCCCTTCAGCAGGCGCTCCCGGACGATCGGTGCGCGCGCGGGCATGGGGGCCTGGCCCCGGTCCTCGATCTCCCTCCGCACCTCGAGCGTCGCTTCCTCGAGCTCGGCATGCGCGAGCGCGAGTCTCGATCGGAGTTGCCCCGTCCGCAAGGCGTCCCGCGAGGCCATCAGGTCGGTCTCCAGATCCGCCGCACGCACGCGCGCGCGCTTCCAGTGCTCCCGAGGGCGCGCCGGCACGCCCTCCACTAGCGGGACCCCGTAGCGATCGAGTTCCACCAGGAACGCGCGGGCCTTCGAGCGCTCGGCGAGGCCGAACGCCTCCTCGACGTTCGCGGGCTGCCCCGCGAGCACCGCTTCGACGGCCGTCTCGAACGGACGGGCTGCCCAGTGCGAGGAGAGCGCGAAGTCGGCCGCGGGACCGGAGGGCGCCTGGAAGAGGATCCCCTCGGCCGTGGCGATCGCCTCTCGAGCGAGAGCCTCAGCGCGCGAGGGATCACCCGCACGCAGAGTCGACCGTGCCTGTGTGGCGCGGAGCGCTCCGAAGACGGGAGATTGAGGCGAGAGGCTCTCCGACGGGAATCCGTCGATGGACTGCGAATCCCCCTCGCCATCGCCCGGTTCGCTGGGAAGGGTCTCCTC
>CBRGOK010000285.1:0-5687 GCA_967798035.1 uncultured bacterium | reverse complement strand
CGGCGCGTGATGGCTTGCTGATCAAGGCTGCCGCGGTGAAGGAGACCTGCGATGCGGAGGGTCCTTCTCCTCTCCGGGGCCTGGGCCAGCCTCCTCCCCGGGGCAGTCGCGCAGCCCTGCCCGGCGGGATCGTCCGTCACGAGCTACCGGAAGGTGCCGGTTCCGAACGCCTTCGCGAGCCTCCTCGGCCTCGGCGGGACCGTGAACGTCTTCCTCCCGCCGACCGACGACGCGACCACGCTCGTCCCCTTCCCGCCCGGGTTCGCCTTCTCGTTCTTCGGTGTCGCGAAGACGCAGGTCGGGATCGGCTCGAACGGCTTCCTCACCTTCGAGACGCCCCCCTCCACGTCCGCGACGAACCTCCATCCCGGCGACGGCGCGCCGCCGAACGACGCGATCTTCGCCTGGCACGACGACCTCGTCCTGCAAGGGGCGGGCTCCTCCGTCGACTACCGCTTCGACCTCGCTCCCGGCGCGCAGACGCTAACGGTCCAGTGGACCGGGGTCGGGAACTTCGTCGCGACCGGGCCGCCCCTCGTCGGCCGCGGCGCGTTCACCTTCCAGTGCCGGCTGTACTCCTCGACGCACGCCTCGCTCCCGGACCGCATCGACTTCCGCTACGACCGTTCGACGGCGCCCCCCGTGATGGCCCCGTGCCAGACGACCAGTGCGGGGACGACCGCCACGACCGCCACGATCGGCTGCGAGAGCGCGAGCCCGATCTCGGCGCTCAACGTGGGCGTCGAACCGACCTACAACGGGGCCGCGAACGGGACCTTCCCTTCGTGCGACATCCGCCTCGTCCCCGCCTCCTTCGCCATGCCCGGGCGCTCCGCCACCGCTGCGCTCGTCGCGCAGGAGCCCTTCTGTCACATCGACGGTCTCCCCGGGACGGTTGCGCTCCCCCCCCCCTGCCTCGGCGGGACCTGCTTCGACGACACGAACTGGTCGGAGGTGACCGGGAGCGTCATCGAGATGGGGGGGCGCTGGATCTGGGTGATGAACGGGCACCAGTGCTTCGCCAACCCGAACTCGAACGGCTTCCTCGCCCTGGGGAGGGGCACGGCCTTCGCCAACTTCGCGAACGCGGCGATCCCCGCCGTGGCCGAACCGGACCTCATGCTCGCCCCCTTCTGGGACGACCTCGAGGGACACCCCGGCTCGGGCATGTTCCACCGGGTCGACGGCGTCCCCGGCTGCCGGGTGTTCACGTTCGAATGGCACGACTTCGGCCGCTTCACCGGAGCCGTCGCCGACTGCGTCCCCTCGGCGGGGAGCGTCACGATGCAGGTCAAGATCTTCGAGGCGGGCGCCGGCTCGCTCGCCTCGTCCGCCGGGTCCTGCCCCTACGACCTCGTGGTGCCCGGAATCGGGAACGACCGGATCGAGTTCCACTACGACCACGCTTCCTTCGTGCCCGCCTCGCCGACCCCCTTCAGCGCCACCATCGGGATCGAGAACCACAACGGGACCCTCGGGTTCTCCTGTTTGCCGGGATCCGCGAACGCCGCGCCCCCGGCCGGGATGAAGTGCGTGATCACGAACTGCGACACCGGCCTGGCCCACTCGTACGGGAACCGGAACACCAACGGGGCGGGGTGCCTCCCCCATGCGATGACCAACATCGTCCCGCCGGTCATCGGCAACCCCTTCGGCCTGCAGATCCTCGGCGGGAGCCCGCTCGGCCTCTCCTTCTTCCTCCTCGACTTCGGCGGGCCGCTGCCGGGGTCGGGGACGCCGGTCCCCTGCGGGGGACTGCCGAGCCCGTTCGGCACCTTCTGGGTGAACCCGTTCGCCCCCACGAGCCTGATCCTGCCGTGCGGGTCGGGGATCCTCTCGCCCGGCGGCCCCTGCGAGGGAGGCTGCGCTCTCGACCTTCCCATCCCTCTCGATCCGACGATCGTGGGAGCCGTGGTCTTCGCGCAGGGCGCCGTCGTGCTCCCGTCGCCTGCGGGTCTCCTCTTCGAGCTGACGGAGGGGATGAAGATCACGGTCGGTTGAGGAAGGCTCTCCGGAGCCGACCGCGAGGAAGGGCTACCCTCCTCCGCCGGACGAGGCCCCGGTCACGCCGAGCCGATCCGCCTCCGAGGAGCCGATCCGCCGGAGCACTTGGTAGAGGGTCTCCCTCCCGATCGGATCCTCCGGCCGGGAGGCGAGGTGGGCGCGAGCGATCCCCTCCGCCTCGCCGTAGAAGCCCCGCCGCAGAGCGAGGTGGGCTGCGAGGAGTTCCCGGGTTTCCTCGGGGACCGTCCCCCGGATCACCTCCAGGCAAGTCTCGAGCGCCGCGCCCTCCTCGGCTGAGGCCGCCTCGAAGACGCGCCGCGAACGATCCTCGCCTCCCGGTCCCGTCGCGGCGGCTTCCCACACGTACCGGCGTCCGGCGCTCAGGTTGCGCTCGTCCGCAGGGTAGGCGAGGGAGCCGGTCGCGGAGCGGCTCCGCCAGACGACGGTCCCGTCCTCCTCGCGCAGGACGACCTCGACCTGCCGGTCGCCGGCCCTCGATTCCCACCGGAACGTGGGACGGGCTTCCCGGATCTTGCCGGCCGGGTAGAGGAGCGCGAGCCCCCCGCCGCGGACGATCGGGGGAGCGGCCAGCCTCTCGGCCCTGCCCACGGGGACGAAGTCCCCGAAGAGGTCGGGGCGCGTCTTCTGGAGCGCTCCGGCTGCGGCGACGAGGCGTGCGTCGGAGTCCCCGGCGGCCCCTCCGCGCAGCGCGCGGATGAGGTCCGGTCCGAACGCGACTCCGGAGATGGCGATCAGGAGCGCGGCCGCCGCGGCCGCGATGCGGGGACGCAGGCCTCGGCGCGCCGTGAACCATCCGACGCGGGCCTTCTCCCCACGGGCGGCAGGTCGGGGGAGCGAGGCGCCCGGTCCTCCCGCCTCCCCGGGCGACCGCAGCCGGCCAAGCACGGTCGCGACCGAGGCGCACCTCTGGCACCGCAGGAGGTGGCGCTCCAGGCGCTCCCGCTCCTCGGGAAGGAGCGACCCGTCGGCCAGTCCCGCGAGGAGGTTGTCCCCCGGGCACGGCTCCGCGGCCGCGGGCGAGCCCTCGGGGGCCAGCTCGCGGACGAGGAACTCGAAGACCGGGTCTTCGTCAGGTCGTCGGGGTTCGTCCATCGACTGAGTGTGGTTCGGAGGGGGGTGCCGACTCTTGCAGGTGCGTCGCGACCGCCTCCCGGAGCGCCTGCCAGAAGCTCTCGCCGTCACGCCACCGGTCGGGGAAATCCTCGAGGAACTTCCCCTGGATGGCGGCCCGGATCCCGCCGAGAGAGGCCGCGAGGATCCGGCTGACCTGCGAGTCGCTCAGGCCGAGGCGGACGGCGATCTCCTTCTGCGGGAGTCCGTCGCGGAATTTGAGGAGCAGGGCGGCCGCGCCCCTCGCGTCGAGCTCCGTCCAGGCTCGCCGCAGCGCCTCGCGCAACTGCGAAGCGGTCTCGACGTCGATCGCGAGAAGGGCGGGGTCGATCGCCACGGAGGAGCGATCCGGGAGGTCGGCGACCCAAGGCTCTCCCCCCGTTCCGGCGCGCTTCGAGGTGCTCCTTCGCGCTCGAAATCGGTCCGCCACGCGTCGCGCGACCATGACCGAGAGCCAGGTGAACAGCTTCCCGGTCCCGTCGTAGGTGCCGAGCCGCGTGCGCGCTCCCCCTTCTCCCGGGCGCGCGACGAGGTCCCCGGGCAGATCCCGGGCGATCTCGTCGGCCTCCGCGAAGGAGGCCCCGCAGGAGCGGGCGAGTGCGCGGAACCGGGGCACGTATCTCTCCGAAAAGGTCTCCCACGCGCCCGCGATCCCCTCCTCGCAGGCGATCGCGAGGAAGAGGTCCCCCTTCGCCGCGCGGGCGAGGGCGGCGGCGAGCCGGTCGGGAGAAGGATCCAGGTCAGACGCGCGGAGCCGGAGGCGGGTGAGGTCGAGGGCCTGCGAGGCGAAGCGCTCGAGGGAGAGGGGAAGGGGACCGTACTCGGCGCTCCCCTCCTCGTGCCCGCCCCGGAGGAGGCCCTCGATCTCCCGGGTCGAGTCCCCCCCGCGGATCCCGCTGAACGAGCCGGGAGCTTGGTTCGGGGGGGGGGTTCGCATCCTTATCCCTCCGGAGCGGGACCTTGCTCCGGCCGCGGGATCCGGCGCCTCGAGCGGGAGAGCGTACGGAAGACTACCGAGCGGGGTCAGCGCGCGGCAACGAGGGCTCGGGCGCTTTCCCCGCACGCGCTGGGTCCCGACGAACACGAGACCCCGAGCTCGGCTGGGAACCACGGTCAAGACGCCGGCGCGGCCGCGGGGCCGCGCCGGCGAGAGGCTGAATGAGAGGGCTATCGGACGGTGACGTTGAGGGTGTCCGACAGCGTGAACGACCCAGCACCGAGGGGGCATCCCCCGGCGAGGGCCCCGGCCGAGACCTCCGCCTCCTGGAAGGCGAGGGTGACTCCGATCAGACCCGGGTCGCAGGGGACCGGGATACAAACATCCCCGAAGGCGACGGCGGCGATCGGCGGAAGGACCACGCCGAGGATGCAATCGGCCGGCAGGCCGCACCCGAGATCCACGAAGGCGGGAACGCCGATGAAGAGGAACAGGAATCCGCCCTGGCCATCGGTGCCGTCGACGCAGAGGTTGCCGCCGCACGACGGAGAGCCCGAGAACGCGATCGTCGGCGGGCCCATGCCGCACTCCGTGTCCACGACGACGACGTCGCCCGGCGAGTAGAAGGCGGCCTCGATGTCGCTGTTTCCCGCTGCCGTGTGGTCCTCCCAGACGGACATGAAGCGGACGCGGGAGGCAGGCGCGTAGCTCGAGGACCACCGGGACGAGGTCTTCGTCCGACCTTCTTCCGTCGCCGAGTCGGCGAGGAGCACGTGCCCCTCGCCGGCCGGCACCGCCAGGTCGGGGACCGCGAGACGGAGGAAGACGTTCGCCGTGAAGACGTCGAAGTCCCCGCCGGCGTCCTCCTCGGTGTAGGCGTACGTGAAGTTGCATCCGTCGCCGTCCACGCTCGGGAGGCCCTGGTCCAAGGCGATCGCGGGCACGGGCTCGCTCGCGCTCAGGTTCTGCTCCGGGGTGAGATCGAAGGCCGCACCGGCCCCCGCCCCGGCGATCGCCCTTCCCTTGACGTCCAGGGTGGCGCCGTCGTCGGCTTGCCACACGACGAGGAATTGATTCGCGGTGTTCACGGCGACGTCGGGGAGCCCGTGGATGTCCCCGTCGTCGATGACCGTGAACTCATCCGCGGCATCGAACCCGCCGGCGAAGCTGACGTCATTGAAGTAGATGTTGTCGTCCCCGGACCAGACGACCCCCCAGTACCCCGGAGGACCGTTCGACTTCGAGACGGCGGGATCCTGTTCGTCCGCGCCCGTGTCCGCGATGGGCAGCTCCTCCTCCAGTGCGGGCGCGGCGTCGGGCACCACACGCCCCGCGTGGATGTCCACGGATCCGCCGAAGCCAGGTTCCTGCTCCCAGACGACGATGCACGCCTCGCTCACCGCGGCGACGCCCAGGCCGTCCCCTCCGACGTCGGGGTTCGTTTCGTCGATCCCCGCGTCATCCGCACCCGTGATGGGATCCTGGCCGGAGACGTCCACGCCCGCGGCTGTCCGGACTCTGCCGTAGAGATCCCAATCGGCTCCGTTCCAGCGCTGGGCGACGACGAGGAAATTGCCGGAGAAGTTGTTGTTGGCGATCCGGGGATGGCGCCAGT
>CBRGOK010000284.1:0-5703 GCA_967798035.1 uncultured bacterium | reverse complement strand
CGGCGCCGCCCCCGCGGCTCCCGCGGCGAAGAAGTAGGACCCGATGGCCCGCTTCCACGCCGCCCACCGCTTCGCGCGCATCGGCCCCCGGAAGGTCCGGCTCGTCGCCGACCTCGTGCGGGGCCGCAGCGCCAACGAGGCCCTCGACGTGCTCCGCGCCACGCACAAGCGCGCCGCCTTCCTCCTCGGGAAGCTCCTCCACTCGGCGATCTCCAACGCCGTGCAGCGTCCCGAGGTCCGCGCGAACCGGCTCCGCATCGCGGAGATCTGGGCGGACGGCGGACCCCTGCGGGAGCGGCGCCTGCGCTGGCGTGCGGGCCCGATGGGGCGAATGATGCCGATCCGGAGGCGGACGGCGCACATCCACGTCGTCCTCGAGGACCCCGGCGAGGGGCTCCACGAGGGCGCGCCGGCGCCCGCGGGCGCCCCGGCCGCGGCGCCCTCCCCGACCCCGGGCCGGACGGAGGCGCCCGCCCCGAAGAAGCCCTCCCGCGCCCCCCGCCGGCGTCCGTCGGCGAAGAAGGAGCAGGCGCAGGACGCGGAGAAGGCGGAGAAGAAGGGATCGAAGCCGCCCCGCGGGAAGAAGAAGGGGGGGAGCTAGGCAACCGTGGGCCAGAAGACGCATCCGGTCGGGTTCCGCATCGGCATCTTCGAGCCGTGGCGCTCGCGGTGGTGGGCGTCGAAGCGGGACTTCGGGCGCTACGTCCTCGAGGACTACGAGATCCGCCGCCACGTCGCCAAGGAGTACAAGGCGGCGGGGGTGCCCCGGGTGGAGATCGAGCGGACCGGGGAGGCGCTGAACGTGATCATCCACACCGCCCGTCCGGGCGTGCTCGTCGGGCGCAAGGGAGCGCGCGTCGACCGCCTGAAGGAGGCGCTCGAGGGGATCGCGCGGCGCACCGTCCACCTCCACATCCGGGAGATCAAGCGTCCCGAGCTCGACGCGGCCCTCGTCGCCGAGGCGATCGCGGAGCAGCTCGAGAAGCGCGCCTCCTTCCGGCGCACGATGAAGAAGGCGATCCAGACGACCATGCAGGCCGGCGCGAAGGGGATCAAGGTGATCCTCGCTGGCCGCCTCGGCGGGTCGGAGATGGCGCGGACCGAGAAGGCGCACGAGGGGCGCATCCCCCTCCAGACGCTGCGGGCCGACGTCGACTACGGGACGGCGCTGGCGCGGACCACCTACGGGGTGATCGGCGTCAAGACCTGGATCTACCGCGGCGATCGCGAGCTCAAGCCGGCCAAGCCGGAGGAGGTGCGGCGTGCCGCTCATGCCTAGGCGCGTCAAGTTCCGCAAGGAGCACCGCGGGGTGCTCCGCGGGAGGGCGACGCGCGGGAACCGGGTCGACTTCGGCGACTACGGGCTGCAGTGCCTCGACCTCGCCTGGATCCCGGGCCGCACCCTCGAGGCGGGCCGCGTCGCCGCGGCGCGGACCGCGCCCGAGGCGAAGGTCTGGGTCCGCGTCTTCCCCCACAAGCCGATCACCGCGAAGCCCGCGGAGACGCGGATGGGGAAGGGGAAGGGAGAGCCCGAGTACTACGCGGCCGTCGTCAAGCCGGGCAACGTCCTCTACGAGATCTCCGGGGTCGCGGAGTCGACCGCGCTTCTGGCGATGAACCGCGTCGCCCACAAGCTCCCCGTCCGCGTGCGGTTCGTGCGGCGGCGCACCCACTAGAGGAGCCGGCGGCCCCCGGAGTCGATCCATGACAGCGAAGGAACTGCGCACGAGGGACGAGGCGGAGCTGCGCCTCGACCTCGAGAAGCTCCGGCGGGAGATCTTCGACTTGCGCTTCAAGGCGCGGACCGAGGGGGTGAGCAACCCCTCGCGGATCCCGGCGGCCCGCCGGGAGGTCGCGCGCATCCTCACGGTCCTCGGGGAGCGCTCCCGCGGGAAGGGGACGGCGAAGTGAACGCCCCCGCCACCCCCCCGGCCCGGCTGTCGCGCAAGCAGTTCATCGGCACCGTCGTCTCCGACGCGATGACGAAGACGATCGTCGTCGAGGTCGAGCGGCGCGTGGCCCACCCGAAGTACGGGAAGATCCTCCGGAGGGAGACCCGTCTCTACGCCCACGACGAGCGCGGGGAGGCGAAGCGGGGCGACCTCGTCGAGGTGGCCTCGACCCGCCCCCTCTCGCGCCTGAAGCGCTGGAGGCTCCTGCGCGTCGTGCGCCGCGCCGCGCAGCAGGAGGTCGCGGGTCTCGCCGAGGCGACGGCGGTCCCCGGCGCCCTCGCGGAGCCGCGCGCGAAGAAGAAGGAGTCCGAGGCGCCCGCCCCGGCGGAGGCGTAGCGAGGAGCCGTGATCCAGCAGCAGACCTACCTCGACGTCGCGGACAACACCGGCGCCCGCCAGGTGATGTGCATCCGCGTCCTCGGCGGCAGCAAGCGGCGCTACGCCTCGGTCGGGGACCTCATCGTCGGGACCGTCAAGAAGGCGCTCCCCACCTCCGACCTGAAGCAGGGCACGATCGTGAAGGGGGTCGTCGTCCGCTGCCGCGCGAACGTGCGGCGCGAGGACGGCTCGTACGTCCGCTTCGACCGCAACGCTCTCGTCATCCTCGACAACGAGGGAAACCCGAAGGGGACGCGGATCTTCGGCGCGGTCGCCCGGGAGCTGCGGGAGAAGAACTTCATGAAGATCCTCTCCCTCGCGGAGGAGGTCGTCTGATGCACGTCCGCCGGGACGACCTGGTCCAGGTGATGGCGGGAGCCGACCGCGGGAAGGTGGGCCGCGTGCTGCGGTCGATCCCCGAGGAGTCGCGGATCGTCGTCGAGGGCGTGAACCTCCGCTGGAAGCACCTGCGCAAGGGGCCGAAGAACCCGCAGGGGGGGCGCGTCCAGCGCGAGTACCCGATCCCGGTCGCGCGGGTCCTGCTCCGGTGCGAGAAGTGCGAGCGCGGTCGGCGCGCGCGCGCCCGCCTCGAGGGGGAGCGCAAGCTCCGGGTGTGCACGAAGTGCGGCGCCGAGGTCGGAGGGAAGTAGGTGATGGCCGGGAAGGACGAGAAGGACCGCAAGGACCGGGGCAAGTCCCGTCCTCCGTCCTCGGAGGGGAAGTCCTCCGACCGCGGATCCCCCTCCGGGAAGGGGGGAGCGGGCGAGGGCCATCCGCAGGGCGGCGGGAAGGGAAAGCCGCCGAGGGAAGGGCCCTCGAAGGAGAAGCCCCCGAGGGACAAGAAGGGCGGCAAGGGGGAGGAGCGGAAGCCCGAGGCGAAGGCGCCGAAGCGCCCGCCCGGCCCGCCGGCGCCCCCCCCGCGACTCTACCTCCAGTACCGCGACCGGATCGTCCCGATGCTGCGCGAGCGCCTGGGCCGGGAGAATCCCCTCTCCCTCCCCCGGCTCGCGAAGATCGTCGTGAACATGGGGGTCGGCAAGGCGGTCGAGAACAAGGCGCGGGTCGAGAACGCGGCGAAGGAGCTCGCCCGGATCACCGGGCGCCGGCCCGTGATGACCAAGGCGCGACGCTCGATCTCGGGCTTCAAGCTCCGCCAGGGGATGCCGATCGGGGCGATGGTCACCCTGCGGCGCGCGGTCATGTGGGAGTTCCTCGACCGCGTCGTGTCGGTCATCCTCCCGCGTATCCGCGACTTCCGGGGCCTCCCCCGGCGGCTCGACGGGACGGGGAACTACACGATCGGGATCTCGGAGCAGACGGTCTTCCCCGAGATCCGGATCGACGAGGTCGAGTTCGTCCAGGGGATGAACATCACCCTGGTGACGACGGCGCGGACGGACGAGGAGGCGCTCCTCCTGCTCGAGGGGCTCGGACTCCCCCTCCGGAAGGCCTCCTAGGAGCGGACCCTTGGCGACGACGGCCTGGAGGAACAAGGCGGCGCAGACCCCCAAGTACAAGACGAGGGCCTACCACCGCTGCCAGATCTGCGGGCGCTCCCGCGGGACGTACCGGAAATTCCGCCTCTGCCGCATCTGCTTCCGGACCCTCGCGCTCCGGGGAGAGCTCCCCGGCGTGCGCAAGGCCTCCTGGTGAGGGCGCCATGACGATGACGGATCCGATCGGCGACTTCCTGACGCGGCTGCGCAACGGCTCCGCCCGGCGCTTCAACCGGGTCGAGGCCCCCCTCTCCCGGACGAAGGTCGGGATCGCCATCGTCCTCAAGAAGGAGGGGTACATCCGCGATTTCGAGGTCCTCCCCGAGCAGCGCCAGATCCGCGTCGAGCTCAAGTACAGCTCGCGGGGGGAGAGCGCGTTCCGGCGGCTCGCGCGCGTCTCCCGCCCCGGCCGCCGCGTCTACGCCGGGCGCAAGGAGATCCCCCGCCCGCTCGGGGGCCTCGGCGTCGCCGTCGTCTCGACGCCGCTCGGGATCCTGTCCAGCCGCGAGGCGCGCGAGAAGGGCGTGGGGGGCGAGGTCCTCGCGCTCGTCTGCTAGGGAGACGTCGATGTCCCGCATCGGAAGGAAGCCGGTCCCGATCCCCGCGGGGGCGAAGGTGACCCCCCGCGAGGGCTCCCTCCTCGTCGAGGGGCCGAAGGGGAGGCTCGAGATCCCGCTCCGCGCCCCGATCGGCGCCACCGTCGAGGGGGGGATTGTGCGCCTGGAGAACGGGTCCCCGGCCGACCGGCGGGCGCGCGCCTTCCACGGGCTCTCGCGCGCCCTTCTCGCGAACGCGATCCGCGGCGTGACGGCGGGCTACGAGCGCCGTCTCGAGATCGTCGGGGTCGGCTGGAACGCGAAGCTCCAGGGGAAGGACCTGTCGCTCACGGTCGGCTTCGCGCACCCGGTCGTGATCCCGGTCGGCGAGGGCCTCTCGGTCGAGTGCCCGGCGCCGACCCAGATCCTCGTGCGGGGCGCGGACCGCCAGGCCGTCGGGTCGCTCGCGGCGAAGATCCGGAGCGTCCGGCCCCCCGAGCCCTACAACGGCTCGGGGATCAAGCACGAGGGAGAGGTCATCCGCCGCACGGCGGGCACGGCCTTCGCGGCGGGCGCCGCCGGCGGCGCGGGAGGCTAGGCACCGATGGCCGACCAGATGAAGGATCTCTGGACGAAGCGCCTGCGCCGCGAGCGGCGCGTGCGCTCCCGGCTGATGCGGCTGGCGGGTCGCCCGCGCCTCTCCGTGAGCCGGTCCCACCTCCACATCGGGGCCCAGGTGATCGACGACACCAGCGGGCGCACGCTCGCCTGCGCCTCGACGCTCGAGGAGACGATGCGGGGCAAGCCCGGCGACGGGGTGAAGAAGATCGAGGAGGCGAAGAAGGTGGGGGACGCGGTCGCGCGCCGCGCCCTCGAGAAGGGGATCAAGAAGGTCGCCTTCGACCGGGGGCGCTTCGCTTACCACGGGCGCGTGAAGGCGCTCGCCGAGGCCGCGAGGGCGGCGGGTCTCGAGTTCTAGAGGACCATGCGCAGCCACGAACCCGACTACCTCTCCCCGAGCGAAGTGGCGGAACTCAACCTCGAGGACGCCGTCGTCCGGATCAACCGGAGCGCGGCCGTCGTCAAGGGGGGGCGCCGCTTCTCCTTCTCCGCCCTCGTCGCCGTCGGGAACCGCGAGCTCGGGGTCGTCGGCCTCGGGTACGGCAAGGCGCGCGAGGTCCCCTCGGCGGTCGAGAAGGCGGTGAAGGACGCGAAGAAGCGCCTCGTGAAGATCCCGCGCGTCGGGACGACGCTCCCGCACCTGACCGAGGGGCGGTGGGAGGCCTCCCGGGTGCGGCTCGTCCCGGCCGCGCCGGGGACGGGGATCAAGGCGGGGATGAC
>CBRGOK010000283.1:0-5720 GCA_967798035.1 uncultured bacterium | reverse complement strand
ATCCGCCGGATGGTCAACGGGCGAATCGGGGGCGAGTGCTTGGTCGAAGTAGTGCACGATGACGCTCCTTCCTGGGTGGTCCTCCCTCGACGCGGCGGAGAGAGGGAGTTTCGAGCCGCGCGCGGTCGGAACTTGACGGAGGAGATCACCCGACCCACGTGGGTCGCATTCTCCCCTGCGACAGCGCCTCCCGGATCGTGAGGGTGTCGCCTTCCACGCATGGAAGCGACCTCCCTCAGCACGAGCCTCGAGGTCGTGACCCTGACGGCGTTCGGACTGCCAGGGGGACTCACATCCTCGGGGAGGCGGACCCCCTCGCGGTTACGATCCCGGGCGACCGGAATAATCAAGGAGGCCGGGCCCTCGGAGCATCGCGTGCGCAGGTGGATCCTCGCGGGCGCTTTCGCGGCCCTCCTGGCAGCGGGAGTGGCGGCGATCCTCCGTATCCGCGTCAGCGATTCCCCCGGCTCGTCGTCCGTACCCGAAGTCACCGAAGCCGCTGCGGAATCGGCCGTGGAGCCGCTCGCCGAAGTTTCTCCGCTCCCGGCCGGACCCAGTCGCAAACTAGCCCCGGCCCTCGAACCTGCGGCGGAACGTTCTCCGGCCGCGCTCTCCTCCGGAGCGCTTCGGAAGGGAGTCCTCGCGGGCCGGGTCGTCGACGGTTACGGAGGGCCGATCGCGGCGGCGAGGATCCGCATCGCCGCGACGGATCCGGCCGACGAGGGAAGCGAGGAGCCGCCGAAGACCGTCTTCTCCGGTGGGGACGGAGCCTTCCGTTTGGAGGGGCTAGGAGAAGGACCCTACCTCTTGGTCGCGAACGCAGAGGGGAGGCGATCCGAGGTCCTCCGGGACCTGCGTCCGGACGCGGACCACCTCGAGATCGTGCTATCCGTGCAGAGGGTGATCGCCGGAAGGGTTCTCGACGCGGACACCGGGGAGCCTGTCGTTCGGTTTCGTGTGGAGGCCAGTGGAGTCACACACTTCCCCTCCAAGAGCAGGGGGAGCATCTCCAGCGATTTCACATCGGAGGACGGCGCCTTCGTGATCCCCGACCCCGGGGACTCCATAGTCGATCTCCGGTTCGAGGCGGAGGGCTTCGCCTCCGAAGGGGTCGGCTTGATGTGGAATGATGCGTCGGAAGCGCGCAAGGACGTCGAGGTGAAGCTCCGCCGCGTCCTCGCCATCCGGGGCACCGTCGTGGACGAGCAATCGGGAGCCCCCGTCGAGGGCGCGCGCGTGGAGTCGTGGTCGCCGAGCGATACCCCGTCCCAGTGGGGATGGGTGCAGCGAACGGACGCGGACGGCTCGTTCGCGAGCGAGGAGTTCAGGCGAGGGGCGAGGCTGCGCGTCCGTCACGATGCGTACGTCGACGCCGCGACGGAGACCCTCGGGATGCACGGCGAGGAATCCCTCACCGGCCTCGTCGTCCGCCTCTCGCGCGGTGGCGCGGTCGAGGGGTACGCGCCGTCCGCAGGCG
Organism: uncultured bacterium; assembly: GCA_967798035.1. Lineage (GTDB taxonomy): Bacteria > Planctomycetota > UBA1135 > UBA1135 > JAKEFM01 > JAKEFM01. The sequence goes on along the minus strand of CBRGOK010000283.1, from coordinate 4,243 downwards.
GCACTCCGTACGTAGGGGGGACGGCGACCGCTCAGCCGGAGGCGTTCCCTCCGAACGTGAGGGAGCTGTTGCTCAAGACGGGCGAAGTCGGTGGGTCGGGGTACTTCCTGATCCGCGGACTCGAGCCGGGGAACTACAGGGTCGAGGTCTCGCCGCCCTCGAGTTCCTCGGGAGACGAGGCGGAGCGTCGGCGGAGGACACTCCAGGCGGCGGCGATCGTCGAAGCCGGAAAGACGACCCGCGTCGACTTCGATGCCCGGGCGGCGGAGGGTTGCATCGTCCGGGGTCGGGTGTTCCGCGGAGGAGAACCCGTCGAGGGGGCAGGGGTCGAGATCCGAAGGAACCGAGAGACGCCGGGGCCCGGGATTCAATGGGCCAGCGACACCTCCGATGAGACCGGGAAGGACGGGGTCTTCGAGATCCGGAACATCGCGCCGGGCGAGGCGACGCTCTCGGTCAGCACAATGGGCGAGGGAGTCAGCGACGTCGGGTGGTGGACGGTCGAGGTTCCGGCCTCCGGCGTGCTCGTCTTCGACGCGCACCTCGCCGGAGCGGAGATTCGTGGGAGGGTATCCCGCGCCTCTGACGGCAGGGGCGTCGCCGGAGCCCGAGTGGGAGTCTGGCAGGAGCAGGAGGGAATGGGAGTCACCGGCCAGGGAGGGGGGGTCGTCACGGACCTCGACGGCCGATACCGCGTCCGCGGTCTTCGAGCGGGAGCGTACACGGTGTCGGTCGACTTGGACTCGCTCCCGGATGGGCCGGAACCGAGCGAACCTCAACTCGCGGCCCCGCGATCGCGCAGGCAGGTCCGGGTTGCACCGGACGAGGTGGTCACCGTCGATTTCGCCCTCGAATCGGGGGGGACCGTCCTCGTCCGCGTGGTCGATCCCTCGGGAGCGCCGCTCGCGGGAGAGGAAGTCATCCTCTACCCCGAGAAGGAGAACCGGACGGGAGGACTGAAGACGGGCTTCACGAACGCTGTCGGCGTCGCGCGGATCGCCGGCGTCTCCCCCGGCCGCGTCCTGGCCGCCCTGCTCAGGCCGGAGTACTCGTCGCAACTCTCGGATCAGGCGTCGGTCCGGGCGGGGGAGGAGGTCGAGATCAGGCTCGAGCTGAAGCGGCCCGTCACCCTCCGCCTACGGGTCCTGGGCCCCGGCGACGCGCCGGTCGAGGGAGCCTTCGTGAGCGTGGTGGGGACGGCGACCGGGAAGCCGCGAGGCGGGGGAGGATTGTCCGACGAGACGGGGGGATTTGTCCTTCACCTGGTGCCCGGGGACTACGCGGTGGTCGCGAAACTGCAGGGCTTCGCGCCGAGTTCGACCACGATCCGCGTCGGCGCGGACTCGGCGCAAGAGGCCGTCGTCCGGCTCGAGCGGGAACCGCCGCCGAAGTAGGGTCGGCCGGACCGGACGACCGATCAAACGCCGCGGGCGCGGGGACGGGGAGGGCCGAGGCGCCGGACCTGTCCCGCGAGGACGCGGTCGAGGCCGAGCGCCAGACTCCCGAGACTTCCGGGACGTCAGGTGGCGGGAATCCAGCGGCGACGCGACCCACGTGGGTCGCCCCGGCTCTCCCGGCGCGCGAGGGGCGACGCCCCCGCGGACCTCGCCGAGGTGCGGCCGAGCCCCGCGATAGAATCCGCCCCCGGCCAACCGCGTCCGATCACGACGCGAGAAAGGATCCACGATGCAACCTGATCCGGCAGATTTCAGGGGCAAGGCCGCTCTGGTGACGGGCGGAACGACCGGCATCGGCCGCGCCACGGCCGTCGCCTTCGCGCGCGCCGGCGCGCGCGTGATCGTCGCCGGCCGCAACGAGCGCGAGGGGGAGCGCACGGTCGCCCTCGCCCGCGAGGCCGGCGGCGAGGCCCGGTTCGTGGGCGCCGACGTCTCGCGCCCGGCGGACATCGAGCGCCTGGTCCGCGAGACCGTCGCGGCGTTCGGGCGCCTCGACATCGCCTTCAACAACGCCGGGGTCGAGGAGAACCTCGGCCCCGTCGTCGAGAAGGACGTCGAGACCTACGCGCACATCTTCGACGTCAACGTCCGCGGGGTCTTCCTCTCCATGAAGCACGAGATCCCCGCGATGCTCGCCAACGGCGGGGGCGCGATCGTCAACAACGCCTCCGCCGCGGGCCTGATCGGGTTCGGAGGCGTGGCCCTCTACACGTCGAGCAAGCACGCCGTGGTCGGGCTCACGCGCGCCGTCGCTCTCGAGTACGCGGCCAAGGGCGTGCGGGTGAACGCCGTGGCCCCGGGCGCGATCGACACGCCCATGCTCGATCGCTTCACCGAGGCCGTCCCGAGGGAGAAGCTCGCCTCGATGCACCCCGCCGGCCGGATCGGCAAGCCCGAGGAGGTCGCGTCCGCGGTGGTCTGGCTCTGCTCGCCGGGCTCCAGCTTCGTCACGGGCTCGGTCCTGCCCGTCGACGGGGGCTGGACGGCGCAGTGAGCGGCGGGGGCGAGCCGGTACGGGCGCGGCATCCCGATCCCGGCGCTCCATGCGGAGCGCGCCATGACTCGATCCGGCCGCGTCGGGGCACTGTCGTAGCCCGGGGGGGCTTCCACAGGCCTGCCCCCTCCGTCCGGACCAGACATTCCCGGACCGAACCGGGGGATCGAATCCTCGACTCGCTGATCGGAGCTCGATCTGGTCCTCGGGAAGTTGGAACTCGTGAGGGACGTCGAAGGATCGTGCGCAGGCGCGCGATCCGGGTTCTTCTTGTTGGGAGCGCCGCGCTTGTCCGCGGGGTCGTCGTGCTGGCAGGGGCGTTCGTGTCCGCTGAACGATGGGCGGCTCGCGGGGATCTCGACAGGGGCGAGCCGAGTCTGTTGTGCCTGGGGGTCGGCTACCACGCCGCCGAGGGGTGGATGGACCCGGAGACGGGCCTGGTCTATCGAGTCTTTGCAGACGATGTGATCTGGCCCTGGGAGTTCTGGCAGCAAGGGTATGTGAACTTCCACAATGCGATCGTGCGCCGTGAGGCTCGGAGCGGATGCCTGGACCCGTCGAACCTTCGGAGGAGGGTCAAGACGCGGCGGATGTTGGAAGAGCGGTTTGCCTCGGGACTATGGCACGAGGGGAGGCCGGGAATGCCGCCGGTGTTCGGCAGGGTCGGAGGAGTCGGAGTGGTCGGCGTGAACTGGGGCGACTTCACGCGGCTGCGAGTCGTGGATGTCGAGGGAGTTCCGCTCCGGGAGCTCGGGAGCTATTCCGGTGCTGTGCGGTTCATCGTGGACGAGGCGGAAGGATCGTTGTTGGTCTGGGACCCGCAAGTGGACGCCTTCGAGGTGTGGGGCCTGAAGGGCGGACTCCTCCTGCAACGGTTCCTTCCGGAGGAGGTTGCGGAGGGGTGGGACGAACCTCGCTCCTCTGTCGAGCGGGCGCGCAGGTAGTGGGCCGCCGCCTCCCGGTACGCAAGACTGGGCCGGGAAGGCAAGGCGATGGACGAGGGACGAGGCGACGAGAGGAGGGAGGGAGGGTTCGGGCGAGCCCGCGGCACCGCGCCTCCGGGTGGGGGCGCGACCCACGTGGGTCGCTCTAGCCCCCCGAAACGGCCTGAAGGATCGTGAGGGTATCCCCGTCGGCGACGGGGCGGTCGGGGCCGGCGAACCAGTGGGTATTCGTCCTGTTGTGCAGGCAGAGCAGGTGCTGGCGGAACGCCCCCGTCTCGTCGAAGCGCGCCTGCTCGCCCGCGGCCCCCGCCGCGACCGGGAGCCTTGGAGGGGAGAGGCCGGGGGGCTCGTCGTTGATCGAGGAGACCGGCGCTCACGTTGCTAGCCTTCCGGGGGAGGTGGCGCCGTCCAGCCCCACGCGCGTCCACGGCGCAGCCTCGGCGGACCTACCTCGTTGAAGCTCGTCCGGGAGTTCAGGAGGCAACTGCGCACTCGTCGCGCCCTCGTCTTCGAGAACATCCTGGACCTCGACCACGTCTGCTCCCTCCACCGCCGGTGGTTCCGCAACCTTCGAGTCATCGAGTGGAGGTCGGACTACGTCGAGTACCGCCTCGTGGGGCTCTTCTACGGCCTGCGGCAGGATCTCCTCGTCCGAGGCGCGCCGATCGACGCGGATCGCTACTGGTACGAGTTCCTGGGCCCGCTCGCGCGGATTCGTGTCGAGGGTCGCATGGAAGGGGAGGACGGGGACCTCACGCTCACGGAGGCCATCACGTTCCGCTTCCCGGCCTACCTGGCTCCTGCCTTCCTCCTCCTCCGCCCCCTTTTCCGCAGGCAGAAGGAGGACA
>CBRGOK010000282.1:0-5761 GCA_967798035.1 uncultured bacterium | reverse complement strand
CAGGACCGGCACCCGGAGGTCGCCGGGGTGGCAATCCTCCCATCCGGGGTCCGTGGAACCCCCCCGACGGGATGGACGGCGCTGAGTCCGGTCCCTGGCCGTGCGGCTCCGGTAGGATGAACGCGCCCCGCGGGCGCTCCAGCCCCGGGGAGCTGCACCCTCGTCCGGACGACTCGGACGCGCGATGAGATCGAAGTCCTGGGTCCTTGCCTCCGCAGCGGCGCTGATCGCAGCGCTCGCGATCCCCCTGTTCGTCGCGTCCGATCCTAGGCCGACGGGGGACGGCGACCGTTCCGCCCCCGATCGGGGCGGGGCCGGGCGTCGAGGGCAGGACCTCCTGTCCGCTCCGAAGCCCCCGGAGGATGCTTCCCGGTCGTCGTCCCCCCAAACCGGGCGGATCGAGTCCCCCCAGGCAACCCCATCGACTGCGCCGGAAGCGGAACTCGTGGAGGTCGAGATCGTCCGCGGCGACACGCGCGAGCCCGTCCCCGAGGCGAGCGTCGGATGGTGGCCGCGGACATCCTTTGTCGGGGGCGGCGAGGACTTCGAGAAGCGACCGCATGAAAGCTCGGGGGATGGGGCTCCGGGAGCGGGCCGCGAGTTCAGGGCCGACTCCCAGGGTCGGGTCCAGGTCCCGGACGCCCCGCGGGGCTTCTTCTTGGAGGCTGCGTCGGGCGATCTCTGGGGTCGCGGGTCGTTCGAAGGGGGGCTGGACCGGCCCGCGACGCTGGAGATCTTTCCGGAACGGGACATGCGCGTGCAGGTCGTCGATGGGAAGGGATCTCCCGCCGTCGGCGTGCCGGTTGCGCTGCGGCAGCGCCGGGGGAACGCCACGTTCGACCACCTCACCGCACGGACCGCGGAGCCGGACGGCGTCGCGGTCCTGCGCCACGCGGGGCGCTTCCTCCGCGCGCGATCGGACCCGACCGAGCCCTTTCTCGCGGCGGTCCCGGGAATCTTCGATCCTCCGCTCGAGGCTTGCCTCGACCTTGCGCGTCCAGCCAGTGAGGTGGTGAAGCTCGTCCTCCCGCCGACGGGGTCCTGCGAGGTCTTGGTCGTGGACGAGCAAGGCGAGCCCGTGGCAGGTCCCTTCGAGGCGCGCCTGAGCTTCGTGGAAGAGTCGGCGGGGGGCCCGTCGCCTGGGAAGAGGCGGTGCACCGAGACCCTCTTGACGCGGAGCGGGGAACGGGTGGTGTTCGAGCAGGTGGGACTCGGGAGGGCACTGACCGTCGCCGTGAGACGGGAGGGGTCGGGCGCACTCGCGGAGGTCGTCGGCCGGGGACCGAGCAGCCCGGAGGAGCGGGTCTCCCTGCGGGTGACCGTCGGGCTCGACGTCGCGATCCTGCGCGGCCGGGCCCTCGACTCCGCGGGGAAGCCGGTCGCCCGAGCCGCCCTCCGCGCCCGCCTCGGCGGGAGGGATCCGGCCGCGACCGACGAAGCGGGGTGGCTCCTCCGGTCCGATGAAGGCGGTCGGTTCTGCCTCGATGTCGCGCCGATGCCGGACGTCCCCGAGGGCATGGCCCTCGCCATCTGCCGCCTCTCGGAGGACGGGGCGGAGATCGCCGTCGGTCGACGCGCGCTTCCGGCCGAGCTGCGCGCCGGCTCGCACCACCTGGGGGACTTCGCGCTCGCCGACACGCAGATCGCCGCCGCCGGCATCGTCGTCGACGCCGGCGGAGAACCCGTGGCCCGCGCGACCGTGACGCCCACGATCCCCCTCCCGCGGACCGAAGGGGTGAGGGAGGCGCGGTTGCCAAAGTGCTGGCTCGTTCCGGCGCGGACCGACGCCCGAGGCCGGTTCGAGATCCGCGGGGAGGTCGAGTCGGACCGGGTTTCGCTCCTCGCCGAGAAGAAGGGCCTCGTCGGGGATCCCGTGGAGGTGCGGGCAGGCGCGCGCGACGCGCGGCTGGTCCTCGGCGCTGCGGGGGGGATCGAGGGGACCGTTCTCCTGGATTCCTCGCTGCTCGACTCCATCGTGCTTGCGCACGCCTTCCGGAAAACGCCCGAGTCGCCGCGCGAGGTGGCTTCCAGCGAGAAGCCGGCGGTCGTCGGCCGGGACGGTCGTTTCTCCCTGCGCGGGCTCGAGGGCGGCACGCATTCGGTCCGCTTGGTCTACGCGGCGACGGGGACCGAGATCGGCAGAGTCGAGGACATCACCGTGCGCGAGGGCGAGACTGCGCGAGATCCCCGGTTCGACCCCCTCGACCTGCGTGGGAGCTTTCGGTTGATCGAACTCGAGCTCGCCGACGAACGCGGGCAACTCGTATCCCAGGGCCGCGCCTACAGTCGGCCCAGCGGCGAGGCCGACGCCCGGTGGACGTACGCCAGGGCGGAAGGGGGACGGCTGAAGCTGCTTCGGGACGACCGCCCGCTCGATGTGGCGATCACGTCGCCCGGGTTCCTCCGCACCGAACTGGACCGCGTGACCGACTCACAGCGCGCGACGCTCCGGCGCGCCGCGAGCGTCCGCCTCGAGCTCGCGGGAGGACTCGCCGTCCCGGAGCCTCCTCTGTTCCTCGGGGCGGCCCTGACGCCGGTCCAGCCGGGTCGCTTCCTCGGCTTCGTCGATTCCAGCGAGGCCTACTTCGACGCGAGCGGCGTCCTGCGGTGCGAGACGCCGTTCGTGGGCGATCTCCGCGTGGAGGTCTTCGCGACGCGACGCGACAAGGGCGCTGCGCCGCGCGCCTACGTGGAGGAACAGACCCCCCCGATCGTCTCCCTGGCCGAGCACGCCATCGAACAGGTCTTCACGATCCGGCTCGATCCGGCCCGGCTCGAGGCCGCCGTCCGCTCGGTCCGCGAGGAGCACTGAGCCGAAGACCCCGCCGATTGACTTGCCCGAGCGGGTCGGGGGCCCGTCGGCTGGGCCAGGCGGTGGCTGGCGTCCTGCTAGCCGGCTCCTCCGCCGTGCCAGTCCTGGAGCGCGGCGACGCCGAGGGGACGCTTGCGCATCGCCTCGATCGCCCCGACGAGGGCGGAGGCCCCGGCGAGGGTCGTCACGCAGGAGACCTGGCGCAGGACCGCCTCCGCCCGGATCGCCGCGTCGTCGGAGCGCTCGACCTTGCCGAGGGGAGTGTTGAGGACGAGGTCGACGCCGCGGTTCTTGATGAGGTCGACGACGTGGGGCCGCCCCTCGTGGATCTTGTTCACGCGCTCCGCCTCGATCCCCTGGGAGCGGAGGAACCGCCAGGTCCCGTCCGTCGCGAGCACCTCGAAGCCTAGGTCGGCGAGCTTCTTCGCGACGAAGAGGATGCCGCGCTTGTCCTCGTCCTTGACCGAGACGAAGACGCGGCCGCGCAGGGGGAGGCGGTGGCCGGCGCCGAGCATCGCCTTCGCGAAGGCCCGCCCGAAGTCCTCGTCGATCCCCATCACCTCCCCCGTCGAGCGCATCTCGGGCCCGAGGGTCATGTCGATCCCGGGGAAGCGGTTGAAGGGGAAGACGGGGGCCTTGACGGAGACGTGGCGGGGGAGGATCTCCGCCGTGAAGCCGAGGTCCTTGAGCTTCATCCCGACCATCGCCTTCGCCGCGAGCTTCGCGAGCGGGACGCCGATCGCCTTCGAGACGAAGGGGACGGTGCGGGAGGCCCGCGGGTTCACCTCGAGGACGTGGAGGCGGTCCCCCTTGACCGCGTACTGGACGTTCATCAGCCCGACGACCTTGAGGTCCCGGGCGAGGCGCACGGTCCAGTCGCGGATCTCGTCGAGGAGGGTCGTGCCGAGGGAGAAGGTGGGGATCGCGCAGCAGGAGTCCCCCGAGTGGATCCCCGCCTCCTCGATGTGCTCCATGATCCCGCCGATGACGACGATCTCCCCGTCCGCGATCGCGTCGACGTCGACCTCGATCGCGTCCTCGAGGAACTTGTCGACGAGGACGGGGCGCTCCTCGGAGGCCTGGACGGCCCGCTCGAGGTAGCGGTCGAGGTCGGCCTCGTCGTAGACGATCTCCATCGCCCGCCCGCCGAGGACGAAGGAGGGGCGGACGAGGACGGGATAGCCGATCCGCCGCGCGATCCGCTTCGCGGCGGCGGGGGAGGCCGCGATCCCGCCGTCGGGCTGGCGCAGGCCGAGCCTCTTCACGAGGCGGTTGAACAGCGCCCGGTCCTCTGCCCGCTCGATCGAGGCGACGCTCGTCCCGATGATCGGCGCGCCCGCCTCGGCGAGCCCCCGCGCGAGGTTGAGCGGGGTCTGCCCCCCGAACTGGACGATCACGCCGTCGGGGCGGAGGCGCTCGAGGACGTTCGAGACGTCCTCGAGGGTGAGGGGCTCGAAGAAGAGGAGGTCGGAGGTGTCGCAGTCGGTCGATACGGTCTCGGGGTTGCTGTTCACCATGATCGTCTCGCAGCCGAGCTCCTTCAGCGCGAAGGCGGCATGGACGCAGCAGTAGTCGAACTCGATCCCCTGCCCGATGCGGTTGGGGCCCCCGCCGAGGATGACGATCTTCTTCTTCTTCGAGACGCGCGCCTCGTCCTCCTCCTCGCAGGTCGAGTAGTAATAGGGGGTCCGCGCCTCGAACTCGGCCGCGCAGGTGTCGACGAGCTTGTAGGCGGCGCGCACGCCGAGGCTCGCCCGGCGCGCCCGGACGGCCCCCTCCTCCGCCTTCCACGCCTTCGCCAGCGCCCGGTCGGAGAACCCCGCCCGCTTCGCCTCGTGCATCGTCGCCGCGGAGACCCGCTCGAGGGGGCCCGCCTGGGGGAGGCGCGCCTCGTGGGCGACCAGGTCCCGCAGCTGGGCGAGGAACCAGGGGTCGATCCGCGTGAGCCCGTGGACCTCCTCGATGCCCCAGCCCCGGCGGAACGCCTCGTGGAGCCAGAGGACCCGGTCCTTCGTCGGGACCCGCAGTCCGCGGCGGACGACCTCGTCCTCCGCCGCCTCGGAGGCGCCGTTGCCGCCGAACCCGGAGAGCCCGGTCTCGAGCCCCCGCAGCGCCTTCTGGAACGCCTCGGCGAAGTTGCGCCCGATCGCCATCACCTCCCCGACCGACTTCATCTGGGTCGTCAGCGTCGGGTCCGCCTTCGGGAACTTCTCGAAGGCGAAGCGGGGGATCTTGACGACGACGTAGTCGATCGTCGGCTCGAAGCAGGCGGGGGTCTCCTTCGTGATGTCGTTCGGGATCTCGTCGAGGGTGTAGCCGACGGCGAGCTTCGCGGCGATCTTCGCGATCGGGAAGCCGGTCGCCTTGCTCGCGAGCGCGGAGGAGCGCGAGACCCGCGGGTTCATCTCGATCGCCACCATCCGGCCGTCGCCCGGGTGGATCGCGAACTGGATGTTGCTCCCCCCCGTCTCGACGCCGACGGCGCGGATGACCGCGGCGGCGGCGTCGCGCATCCGCTGGTACTCGCGGTCGGTCAGCGTCTGCACCGGCGCCACGGTGATCGAGTCCCCCGTGTGGACCCCCATCGGGTCGACGTTCTCGATCGAGCAGACGACGACGACGTTGTCGAGCCGGTCCCGCATGACCTCGAGCTCGAACTCCTTCCACCCGAGGACCGCCTCCTCGACGAGGACCTGGCCGATCCGCGAGGCCTCCATCCCGCGCGCCGCGATCTCCTCGAACTCCTCCACGTTGTACGCGATCCCCCCCCCCGTCCCGCCGAGAGTGAAGGCGGGACGGATCACGCACGGGAGGCCGACGTCCGAGAGGACGCCCCGCGCCTCCTCCAGCGAGCGGGCGAGGCCCGAGCGGGGGACGTCGATCCCGATCTGGCGCATCGTCGCGCGGAAGAGGTCGCGGTCCTCCCCCTTGCGGATCGCCTCGATCTTC
>CBRGOK010000281.1:0-5765 GCA_967798035.1 uncultured bacterium | reverse complement strand
CGCGGGCGCGCGCCTCGAGCTCCCCGCGGCGGTATCGGCGACGGTGGCCGAGCGCCCGGTCGTGCTCGGAGAAGAGGGAGGGGTAGGCCGGGACGTTCGCGAGGAGCCGGCCTCCGGGGCGGAGCACGCGGCGGATCTCGCGGAGGGCGGCGCCGTCGTCGTCGAGGTGCTCGAGGAGGTCGAAGGCGGTGACGAGGGAGACCGAGCCGTCCAGGACCGGGACGCTCGCCCCGTCCCCGCGGACGAGGCGCCGGAGCCCCCGCCGGCGGCAGAAGGCGAGCGCGGTCGCGTTCCCCTCGACGCCGACGGCGGGGAGGAGGGAGAGGAGGGTGAGGAGGGTCTCCCCGGTGCCGCAGCCGAGGTCGAGGACCGGCCCGGGGGCGAGCGCCGAGGCGTCGAGGAAGCGCGCGGCGAGCGCGCGCTTGGCCCGGACCCAGAAATGACGAGCCTCCACGCGGGCCATCGCCTCGACCTCCCGTTCCTCCACGGGCTAGCGGCGGTAACGGCCGGTGAGGCGCCGGGCGGCGATCCGGAGCATCTCGAGGAAGGAGCGGAACGGGTCGAGCCACAGGCGCACCCTCGTGTCGGGGTCGTTCCTCCACCGGACCGGGACCTCACGTATGGCGATCCCGCGCGCGCGGGCGATCGCGACGATCTCGGCGTCGAAGGCCCAGCGGTCGATCGTCTGGCGGGGGAAGATCTCGCGGCAGGCGGCGGCGGAGAACCCCTTGAACCCGCAGGTGAAGTCGCGGATCCCCGGCGCGACCAGGGCGCGGGCGAGGAGGGTGTACGCCTTGCCGAGGGTCTCGCGCCAGCGCCCCTGGCGGCGCTCGAGGACGGCCCCCGGGATGCGGCGGCTGCCGAGGACGAGCCCGGCCCCGTCCCGCAGGGGGGGGAGGAAGGCGTCGATCTCCGCGAGGGGCGTCGAGAGGTCGGCGTCGAGGAAGAAGACGAACTCCCCCCGCGCGGCGGCCACCCCCTCGCGCACCGCCGCCCCCTTGCCGCGGTTCCTCGGCAGCCGCAGCGCCTTCACGCGCGGGTCGCGGCGGGCGAAGGCCTGCGCGACCTCGGCGGTCCGGTCCGGGGAGCCGTCGTCGACGACGAGGACCTCGAACGCCTCGCCCCTCGCCTCGAAGAAGCGCTGGATCTCGGTGAGGGTCCCTTCCAGGACGGCGGCCTCGTTGAAGGCGGGGACGACGACGCTGATCACGCGCGGAGGTGCGATTCTACGGCGGGGGGTTCGACGCCGGGCGTGGCTATACTCCGCGCCCGCCGTGAGCCCCGACGTGCCGAGGAGCGGACGGCGCCTCCCGGAGGCTCTCCTCGCCCCGGCGCTCGCCGCCCTCCTCGCCGGCGCGTTCCTCCACGAGACCCTCCTCGATCCCGGGGAGGTCCTCGGCGCCCTCGACCATCCCCTCTCGAGCCTCCCCTGGTCGGTCCGCTTCCCCTCCAACCCGCCGAGGAATCCCGAGCTCTCCGATCCGTCGGTCGTCTTCGACCCCTTCCTCTCCTTCCTGCGCCGGGAGGTCGCCGAGGGAGAGGGGCTGCCGCTCTGGAACCCGCACCAGTTCTGCGGCGCGCCGGCGGCGGGCAATCCGCAGTTCGGCCACTTCTCCCCCCTCCGCTCCCTCGTCCACCTCCTCCCGGTCGAGCGCTCCCTCGCGTTCCAGGGCGCCGCGAAGATCGCCCTCGCCCTCCTCTTCACCTACCTCCTCGCGCGACGCCTGGGTCTCTCCGCCGGCTCCTCCTCCCTCGCGGCGCTCGGCTTCGGGCTCGGAGGCTACCAGGTCCTCTGGCTCCTCTATCCCCTCTCGGACGTCTCCTTCCTCGCGCCGGCGGTCTTCCTCGGCCTCGAGGCGTGGTTCGGATCGGGCCGGCCGCGGGCCCTCGCCGGGATCGCCGCCTCCTTCGGCCTCGCCTCCCTCGGCGGACACCCCGAGACCGCGGCGTTCCTCGGAGCGTGCGCCGGCCTCCACGTCGTGTGCCGCGGCGTCGCCGCGGCGAGGGAGGGGAGGGGTCTCGGGCGTGCCGCCGGCGCCCTCCTCGCGCTCGGGATCGGCGCCCTGCTCTCCTCGGTCTCCGCCCTCCCGGCGCTCGAGTACCTGCGGGAGGGCGCGGCGAGGGACCTGCGCGCCGCGAACGTCGAGCCCGTTCGCCTGGGCGGGGCCGAGATCGCCGTCCTCCTCGGGCTCCCCCTCTCCGCCTTCCTCCTCCCGCGCATCGCGGCCCGGCTCCGTCCGGGGCGCAGGCCTTCCACCGCCATCGCGTGGGGAACGATCCTCGGCATCTTCCTCGCGGCGCTCGGATCCCTCGTCCTCGGTCGCGCGAGCCTGGGTCGGCTCCTCCCCACCCTTCTCCCGGACTTCCACGGGAATCCGGCCTTCGGCCCCGACTACGGAGGTCGGATCCCCTACGTGCAGGCGGCCGCGCCCTACGCCGGGTTCGCGACGCTCCTCCTCGCCCTCGCCTCCTTCGTCGTCGCCCCGGGCGCGAGGCTCTGGAAGGGGACCTTCCTCGGCGCCTTCGTCCTGATCGCGGGCGTCCCGCTCCTCGACCCGCTCGTGCGGCTCCTCCTCCTCGAGCCGAGCCGCGCCGCCCCGATCGCCAACCTCGCCGCCGCCCTCCTCGCCGGCCACGCCCTCGACCAGCTCGTCGGCGAGGGGCGCCGAACGCTCCCCTCCGTCCTGGGGCTCGCGGCCTGTGGCGCCGTCGCGTTCTTCGGGGGCCGATTCCTTCCTCATGGGGCTCTCCCCGAGCCCGCCCCACCCCCCCCGAGGGAAGACCCCGCGGGGCGCCACCTCGGTCTCCTCGAACCGAAGGAAGGCTCCTCCCACGGCGGAACCCGCCTCACCTTCCGGGGCTGGGTGACCGGCCTGCAGGAGGGGGAGCGGATCGAGGTCGACCTCGATGGAGGCGAGAGGAGCAAGGCGCGCGCCCCGGCCCTCCTCAACGCGCCCCCCTTCGAGGGGGCGGGGCCCGAGGTCACGCGGACCTTCACCGGGGCGTTCGAGCCCCTCCTCCTTCCGGACGGGAGGTACCGCCTCCTCGTCCGGCTCCTCGACGCCTCGGGGAAGGAGACCCTGCTCGTCGACGGCGGAGTCGTGACGCTCCGGCCCTCGGGCAGGGTTCCCCGCAGCTCCGCGATCTTCGCCGCCGCGTTCGCCCTCCTCCTCGGCCTCGCCGGCCTCGGCGCGCTTCCCTCCTCCCTGATGCGGGCCGGGTTCGCCGCGCTCGTCGGCGTGGACCTCTGGCTCTTCGGCTTCGGGTTCAACCCCGCCGGCAGCGCCTCCCGCGTCTACCCGACGACGAAGGTCGAGGAGTACCTGCGCCAGGATCCCGACCTCTTCGGCCCGCAGAGCCGCGGGAGGATCTGGACCGACTCCGGCGTGTTTCCGCCCGACAGCGCGACGCGGCTCGGCTTCCTCGACGTCCGCGGCTACGACGCGATTGACGTCGCGCGGTTCGACCGCTTCCTCCTCACCCTCACCCGCCGTCCGGATCTCTTCCCCGGATTCTGGAACCTCCCGGACCTCCGGACGGACCTCCCCGCCTTCGACCTCCTCGGCATCAAGGTCGTCGCGACGCCCCACGTCGTCCGGGACCCCCGGTTCGTCCTCGTCTGGGAGGGGGAGGTCCGCATCTACCGCAACCGGGACTTCCGCGGCATCGCCCTCCTCTCCCCCGGCGTCCAGCCCGCGCGCGAGGTCACCTCGGTCGAGCAGGTCGATCCCGCGCGGGCCGCGCTCGTCGAGGAGGAGGTCGCGCTCGGCAACCCGTTCTCGAAGGGCGAAGCGCGGATCGTGTCCCACGCGCCGAACCGCGTCGCCCTCCGGGCGAGCCTCGATGGGGAGGGCATCCTCACCCTGTGCGAGAACTGGTTCCCCGGCTGGGAAGTCGAGGTCGACGGGCGGCGGGAGCGGCTGCTCAGGACCTTCACGACCTTCCGGGGGGTGAAGCTCGGCTCCGGGGAGCACGAGGTCGTCTTCACCTACCGACCGCAGTCCGTCCGGACCGGCCTCACGATCTCCCTCGCCGCGGCGGGGGCGATCCTCCTCCTCCCCCTTCTCCCGCGCCGGCGGAACAGGGCTGCCTAGGAAACCGCCCGCATCGAGCGCGAGGCGGCCCCGAGGAGCGTCGGCCGCGGGAGGCGGCGCGGGAGCGGGTACGGGCTAAAGCCGTCCGCCTCGATTCGCCGCTAAACCCGGCGCGGCTGAGCTCGATCGTTCGGCCAACCTCGAGCAGGAGGTCGGAGCCATGGGATGGCTGTTCGCGGGATGTGGAGCCTTCGCGATCTGTGGGGCTGCGTTCGACTGGGATTGGTTCATGAACAACCACAAGGCGCGGCTCTTCGTCATCCTTCTCGGGAGAAGGGGGACGCGACTGGTCTACGGTTTCCTCGGAAGCGGCCTCGTCGTGTTGGGCGCCCTCATGGCGACGGGGCTCCTCCAGGAGTCGAGGTAGCCCGGCGAGCCGCGACCGGGGTCGATGGCGCTACCTCGGCAGGAGGGGGCCGAGGAGCGGGTCGGCCTCGAGGCGCGAGCGGTCCTGTGGGAAGTCCTCGAGATGAGCGCGGAGGTACCTCCCGGCGCGGGCGCGGTCTCCGCGCTCGGCGAGCTCGCGCGCCGCTTCGAGGAGGAACTCCGCCTCCGGTCGAAGGCCCCTCGCCTCGCGGAGGAGCCGGATCGCCGCCTCGTCGTCCCCTTTCCGGTAGGCGAGCTTCCCGAGGTAGAGCGACCCACGTGGGTCGAGGGGGGAGAGGCTTCGCACGCGCTCGAACTCGCCCGCCGCCTCGCCGTCGAGGCCGAGGCCGACGAGCGCGATCCCGAGGTTGAGGCGCCAGGCCGGCTCGTCCGGACGGACCGCGAGGGCGCGCTCGAGGTGCGCCCGCGCCCGGCCGAAGTCGAAGGGGGGATGCTCGAGCCAGTCGCGGCCGAGGGTGGCCTGGAGGAAGGGGTCCGTGGGGTCGATGCGCACGGCTTCCTCGAGCGCGCTCCTGTCCCTCTGCTCCGTGACGAAGTAGCGGGCCAGGTGACGCTCGGCCGACAGGCCCCGCTTCCCCTCGGCCGCGGCGAGCCAGAGGACCGGGAGGAGGAGGACCGCGCCGATCCGGCCCGCTCGGGGCGAGACGGAAGGGGCGCGAGCCGGTCCGACGAGACCGAGGAGCGCGAAGAGGAGGAGCAGGGTCGGGGGATTCGCGAGGATCGGCGAGCGGAAGAGGGAATTCGCGGCGATCGCGGCGATCCCCGCCGCGGCGGGTCCGGGAGAACGGAAGCACGCCCGCCCGACGGAGAGGAGGAGGCCGAGGAGGGCGAGGAGCCCCGGCAGGCCCGCCTCCGCCGCGATCTCGAGCGGGTCGTTGTGCGCGGACTCGAGCGAGGACTCCACCGCGAATCCGTGAGAGGAGATGCGAGCCTCCTCGGGATCCCGGTAGGGGGGAAAGGCGACCGGGAAGTTCCCCGCGCCGATCCCCAGGGCGGGATGGTCGGTGAACATCCGGAGGGCCGAGGCGTAGATGCGCGCGCGCACCTCGAAGGACTCGGGGGCGCCGCCCCCCCCGCCGGCCCGGGGGTCGTTCCGGGCCTCGTCAGGCGCCGCGGGTCGAAGGAGGAGGAAACCCACCGCCCAGCCGGCGAGCGTCGCGGCCCCCAGTCCGAGGGATCGGGCGGAACGTTCGCGGAGCGTCAGGAAGGCGGCGGCCGCGACGAGCGCGATCGCCGCGGCCCTCGTCCCCGCCGCGCCGCAGTAGACCGAGCCGACCGCCAGGG
>CBRGOK010000280.1:0-5769 GCA_967798035.1 uncultured bacterium | reverse complement strand
TGTCGGGTCCTTCGTCGCGGGGATGCCGAAGAGGAGGAGCGCCCGGATTCCGACTTCCGCCGCCGCCTCCGCCTCGGCCGCGACCCGCTCGACCGGCCACTGGCAGACGCCGGGCATGGAGGCCACCGGGCGAGGCTCGTCCGAGGCGTCGGTGACGAAGAGGGGGTAGATCAGGCGGTCGACCTCGACCCGGGTCTCCCGCACGAGGCGGCGGATCGCCGGGCTGAAGCGAAGGCGCCTCGGTCTCCGGATCACCGCAGGGTCCTACCTGCCGGCCTCGACTCGAACGCCTCCGCGAGCGCGGCGACGAGCCCTTCGACCGTGTGCGTCTGCGGCGCCACGTGGACGGGGATGCCGAGGCTCCGCGCCTCCGCGGCCGTCGTCGGTCCGATGCAGGCGACGAGCGCCCCCTCGAGGAGGCGCGTCGCTTGGTCCCCGAGGAGGAGGACGAAGTTCCGGGCCGTCGAGGCGCTCGTGAAGGTCGCCGCGTCGAGCCCCCGTTCCAGCTCCCGGAGGCCTCGGGCGTCCGGCCGCGCCAGGAGGGTGTCGTAGACGGCCGGATCCTCGACGAAGGCGCCGCGGCGGCGCAGCCCCTCGGCGAGCGCCTCGCGCGCGATCGCGGCGCGCGGGAAGAGAACCCTCTTCCCCCCGACGTCGGGGATCTCCTCGGCGAGCCGCTCCCCCCGGAACTCCCTGGGGACGACATCCGCCCGCGCGCCCCTTTCGGCGAGGGCTCTCTCCGTCGCCGGCCCGACCGCGGCGATCCGGACCGAGGTCGGGACCTTCGAGCCCGACGCGGCCAGGCGATCGAAGAAGACCGCGACCCCGCTCGCGCTCGTGAAGGCGATCCAGTCGAACCGGGGGAGCCGCGAGATCGAGGCGTCGAGCGCGGAGAGGTCCGTGACCGGAGCGATCTCGACGGTTGGGAAAGGGATCCCCACCGCGCCCCGCTCCTCGAGGAGGGCGAGGAGGGAGGAAGCCTGATCCCGCGGTCGCGTGACGAGGACGCGGCTACCTTCCAGTCCGTTCACAAGAGGCACTCCTCCGCCCCTCGCGCGAGGGCCTCTTCACCAAGGCGCGCGGCGAGCGAGCGGGCCTGCGCGAGCGGCGCGCGTCCCTGGACCCGTACCCTCCGCGTCCCGTCGGGCGAGAGGACGAGGCCGGTCATCTCGAGTTCCTCCCCCCGTTCCGCGAGGCCCGCGTAGGCGGCCACCGGCGCGGAGCACCCGCCGCCCAGGGCTTCGAGGAACCCGCGCTCCGCCGCCGTCGCGGCTCGGGCAAGGGGATCGTCGAGGAGGTCGAGCGCCTCCCGCGTCGAGCGGTCCTCCGACCGGCATTGCACCGCGAGGGCTCCCTGGCCGGGCGCGGGGAGCATGACCTCGAAGGGGAGGTATTCCCGGACCGTCGCCTCGAGCCCGAGACGAAGGACGCCCGCCGCGGCGAGGACGATCGCGTCGTAGGCGCCCTCGAGGGCCTTCCGCACCCGCGTGTCGACGTTTCCCCGCAGGGGCGCGACCTCGACATCCCCGCGCGCAGCGCGGATCTGGGCCATCCGGCGCACGCTCGAGGACCCGACCCGGGCTCCCCGCGGCAGCGTCGAGAGGAGGCGCCGCTCCCTCGCGATCAGGACGTCCCTCGCGTCGGCCCGGTCGAGGACGGCGGCGAGGACGAGGCCCGGGGAGTCCTCGATCGGGAGGTCCTTGAGAGAGTGCACGGCGAAGTCGATCTCGCCGGAGCGAAGCGCCTCCTCGAGCGCCTCCGTGAAGACCCCTTTTCCGCCGATCTCGGGAAGCGAGACGTCGAGCCGGCGGTCCCCCTCCGTCGAGATCGGGATCTCCTCGCAGAGGAGGCCGGTCCTCTCCCGGAGGAGGCCGGCGACCCGCGCGGTCTGCCAGCGCGCGAGTCGCGAGGAGCGCGTGCCGGCACGCAGGAGCCGCCCTGCCGTCCGCGGCACCCCAACCCGCCCCCCCGAAGCTCGAGGAGCTCGCGGGCGACCCCCAGGGAGAGCGCGCACCACCCCCGGTCCCCCTCGGCGCGCATCCGCCTCGTCGGGGCGTGGAGGATGTGGCGGACCAGGGCCTCGGAGAAGTGGGCGATCCGCTCGCGGGCCCGCGGGGGGAGATCGCCGAGGTCGCCGAGCGCCCGATCGAGCTCCCGCTTGCGGATCGCGTCGATCCTCCGGCGGACGTCGGCGAAGAACGGGCGCAGCTCCCCCTCGCGCCGCAGTTCCTCGAACCGCCCGATCTCCTCGGCGAGGATCCGCTCGACGCGCGGGACCTCGTCGAGCCGGGCGGCGAGATGGTGGTCCACGGACCCCTGGATCTGGTCGATGTCGATCAGCCGGACGCCGGGGAGCGCGCCCGCGGCGGGCTCGACGTTGCGGGGGACGCCGAGGTCGACGAGGAGGAGGGGACGTCCCTCCCGTCCGATGCCCGACCGCCCGAGCCGCTCGGCCGTCACGACGGGCTCGGGCGCGCTCGTCGAGAAGAGGGCCACCTCCGCCCACCCGAGCGCCTCCGGGAGGCGCTCCCACGGGAGGACCTCGGCCTCGAGGGAGAGCGCCAGGTCGCGGGCGTGGGCCTCGATCCGGCTCACGAAGAGGAGCGTCCTCGCCCCTCGCTTGCGCAGGACGAGGCCGGCGGCGCGGGCGACCTCCCCGGAGCCGACGACGAGGATCCGGCAGCCTTCGAGTGGGCCCTGCGCCTCCTCGATCAGGCGCACGGCCTCCGAGGGGACGCTCTGGGGATGGCGGGCGATCTCCGTCTCGGCCCGCGCGCGTCGGCCCGACCGGATCGCGGCGCGGAACGCCTCCTCGAGGTGCGGCCCGAGGGTCCCCGCCTCGCGGGCGAGGTCGCAGGCGGCGCTCACCTGGCCGAGGATCTGGAACTCCCCGAGCACCATCGACTCGAGCCCGGAAGCGACGCGGCAGAGGTGCTCCACCGCCTCGCGGTCGGCGAGGGCCACCCCGTGGGGGCGGAGGTCCCGCGGCTCGACGTCCCTCGCGGCCCTCAGGAACTCGAGGGCACAGGCGACGAGCGCTTCCACGGGCTCCTCTCCCGACCGGGGGACGAGGTAGACCTCCATCCGGTTGCACGTCGAGAGGAGGGCGGCCTCGGCGAGACCCGCGGAGCCGGGGAACTCCCCTCGCGCCAGGCGCGCGAGCGCCTCGCGCGCCGCGGCGGGCGGGAACGCAACCCGCTCGCGCAGGCCGACCGGCGCATTCCGGTGGCTGACCCCGAAACAGAGCAGCGCAGCCATGGGAAGGGGGACACGACTACGGCGGTCCGCCTCGGGCGGGTATCCGTACTTCCCCGGAGGGGGGTCCGTGGATCCGCGGACCCTCGGGGCTACCGCATCCGCCGACCGGGCCTACAATCGGGCTGCCGATATCGAGAGTTACCTCTGCCAGCCCCGGGGCCGGGCCGGGAGGAGGTTGCGCCATGACGATTCGCAGCCCGTTCACGAAGTTCTGTTTCCTCGCCCTGCTCGCGTTCGTCCTGGCGAGCCCTGACGCGGTCTCCCAGCGAGGCGGGCACGGAGGTGGAGGAGGCTCTTCCGGCGGCCGGGGCGGCGGCATGGGCGGCGGAATGCGGAGCTCCGGCGGCGGGTTCTCGGGCGGATCGCGAGGCTTCAGCGGCGGGGGCGGCGGGTATCGCGGCGGTTCCTCCCGGGGCTCGTACTCCGGAGGGGCACGCTCCGCTCCCCGCGCCTCCGGAGGTTCCTTCCGCGCTCCTCAGGGCTCTGGCCGTTCCACGGGAGGTTTCTCCTCCGGCTCGCGGGCGACGAGCCCGGGCCGATCGGGCGCCTACCGCGGAAGTCCCGGAAGCGTCCAGGGTCGCGGCACCGGCGGCTCCCGGATGCCCTCCGGTGGCGGAATCAGGACGTCGCCCGGCCGCGCGGGCTCCCCCGCAGGCGTGCGCACGCCCTACGACGGCGGAAGCCGGACGGTGGGCGGAGCCTCGAGGGGATTGCAGAGCCCCGGTCGGGGAATGGCGGGCGCCGACCGCTTCGTCGCGACCCCCTACGACCGCGCGAAGCCCCAGGCGGGAAGCTCGTTCAACAGGGGCTCGGGCGCGGAAAGGGCGGCGCCGCGCGAGGCGTCCGCGACCGACCCGCGGTCCGGAAGCCGCGAGATGTCCCCGAGGGAGGCGAGCGGTCGCTCCGGGAATGTGGACCGTGCGACCCCGCGAGGGGCTCCCGCGGCCGACCCGAGATCCGGAGGCAGGGCGACGTCTCCGACCGAGCCGGGCGGACGGGGCGGAGCCGTAGGGGCGGCGGACCCGCGCGGGTCGGAGGGCCGCGGCGGTCGAGGCGCTGCCCGCGCGCCGGGCGAGCGGAAGCCCCAGCCGCGCGATCCCGCGCCCGGCGAGTCGTGGCGGGGCCAGGACCACCGGTCCTGGTCGCACGACCCCGATCACCACGATCATCACGGCGATTGCCACTTCCATGACAACTTCTGGTGGGGCTTCGGCTGGGGCGCCTGGTGGTGGTGGGACTCGTGGTGGTGGTGGTCGTGGCCGTGGTGGCCGCACTACCACTACATGCCGGTGAGCGAGACCGTCTACCAGCCGATCTACGTCCCCTCCACGATCTACTGCGAGGAGGGACGGACCTACGCGGAGCCGACGACGCAGGAGGCCGCCCGCGACGAGGACCTCGCGACGCGCCAGGTCCGCCTCGCCGATCTCTACTTCCGCGCCGGAAAGTACGAGGAGGCCGCGAACGCCTACCGGCGCGCGATCGAGTCCTCGCCCGGCACCGCCTCCCTCCACTTCACCCTCGCCGACGCCCTCTTCGCGACGGGGGATGTCCCGGGGGCCGCGAAGGAGATCCGCGAGGGCGTGCACCTCGACGCGACGCTCGTCGCGGCGGAGGTCGACAAGCGGGGGTTCTACGGGAAGGGGGAGGACTTCGACCTCCAGGTCGCCTCCCTCGAGGCGCGGGTCGCGAGGGACCCCTCCGACCGGGACGCGCTCCTCGTCCTCGGCTACAACTACCTCTTCAGCACCCGCACGGAGAAGGCGAAGGAGGCTCTCGAGAAGGCCCGCGCGCTGCCGGGAGCGGGGGAGGCCGAGGGGATCTTCTTCGCCGAGGCGGACCGGAGGATGAAGTCGGAGAAGTAGCGGCCTAGTCGTCCCCCCAGGGGATGAAGAGGACGTGCCCCCGCGTCTTCCCGCCGACCCGCTCGTACCGGAAGACGCGCCAGAGGAAGGAGACCCGCTTCTCCTCGGGACCCGTGTCCCAGGTGAGGAAGGGGAAGAGGTCGCGGCTCGTGCGGCCTCCCTCCGTCTCCGTCCGGTAGAGGGAGTAGAGGACGGAGAAGCGGGATCGGCCCTTCTTCTTCTCGGCGCCGACGATGCCGAGGAGCGCGCTCCAGCTCCTCTCCTCCCCCTCCGACACGTAGCGGAAGAGGGGGGGGACCCGGACATGCCGTTTTCTCCGGGTCTCGGTGTTCCTCCGGACGAACTCCTCGACGGAGTCCATCACGACTTGGTCCCCTCCCGCGGGGACGGCGATGCCGTGCCTTGCCAGCAGTTCGCGCGTGCGCTCCCGATCCCTCTCCTCCACCGGGAAGAGGGCGTCGTCCAAGCGCGCGGACCAGGGCTCGAGGATGCCGAGCTCCTCGGGCGTGACGGCCCCCTCCTTCCATGCGCGGAACTCCCGGGTCTCGTCTTTCGCGAACCCGAAGAGGAAGGCGAGCCGGCGGCTGCGGAGGAGGTTCCGGTCCGAGTCCGGCGCTGCAGTCGGGACCGCGACTTCCCCCCTCTC
>CBRGOK010000279.1:0-5773 GCA_967798035.1 uncultured bacterium | reverse complement strand
GGCGCGCCGCTCGGAGGCGAAGACCTACCTCAAGCGGGTCCAGGCGGCGGTGGCCGCCGGGGACGCGAAGAAGGCGGGGGAGGAGCTTCGCCTCGCGATGAAGAAGCTCGACAAGGCCGCCAAGCGCCGGGCCATCCACCCCAACTCCGCCGCGCGCCACAAGTCGGTCCTCTCCCGCGCCGTCGCCGCGCTCGCGAAGAAGTAGCCCTCCCGAGGCCCGACGGTCGACCCCCGCGCCTCTCGCCGGCTCCTCCCCCTCCTCTTTTTCGGGTCGGGCGCCTGTGCCCTCGCGCTCGAGGTCGCCTGGACGCGGTCGCTGCGGATCGCGCTCGGCGGCGACGCGCGCGCCGCGGCGCTGGTCGTCGCCTCCCTCCTCGGCGGTCTCGCCCTCGGCGCGCGCCTCCTCGGCTCGCGGGCGGACCGCCTTCGTTCGCCGCTGCGCGCCTACGGCTGGCTGGAGGCGGGGGTCGGCGCCTGGGCCCTCGCCTTCCCCTCCCTCGCCTCCCTCCTGGGCCGCGCTCCCGCGGGGCTCGCCGCGATCGGCTCGGCCCTCGGGGTCCTCCTTCCCGCGACGTGCATGGGCGGGACGCTGCCCCTCCTCGTCGCCGCCCGCGGCGGGGACCGGGGGAAGGAGACGAGCCTCCTCTATGGGACGAACACCCTCGGCGCGGTGGGGGGGACGCTCGCCGCCGGCTTCGTCCTGCTCGAGGCGATCGGCACCCGCGGGACTCTCCGGGCCGCGGGGGCCGCGAACCTCCTCCTCGCGGGCTGCGCCTTCCTCCTGGCGCGGGGGAAGGGCGGCGGAACGGCCCCCGCGCACCCGCCGGTGGCTCCGGCCCGGGCGCCCCGGATCGAGGTCGCCGCCGCTCTCGCCGGCTTCGCCGCCCTCGCCGCGCAGGGGACCTGGATGCGCGCCCTCGCGCAGTTCTTCGAGAACAGCGTCTACTCCTTCGCGGCCGTGCTCGCCGTCTTCCTCGCCGGCGTCGCCCTCGGCTCCCTCGCGGTCGGGCCGCTCCTGCGACGGATCCGTGAGCCGCTGGCGGCCTTCGGCGGCCTCCAGGGTCTCGAGGCGCTCCTCGTCCTCGCGACGATCCCGATCCTCGCGGCCCGGGACGATCCGGCGACGCACGCCCGCCTCGCGGAGGCGGGCGCGCGCGGGCTCGCGGACCGGGTGCTCGCCGAGACGCTCTTCGCCGCGACGGTCGTCCTCCTGCCGACCTTCCTCTCCGGGGCGTGTCTCCCCCTCGCGGTCGCCGCGCATCCGGCGGGGCCGGCCGCCGCCGCCGGCCGGGTCTACGCGGCGAACGCGCTCGGCTCCGTCGGGGGGGCGCTCCTCGCGGGATTCCTCCTCCTCCCCTCCCTCGGGATCGGGGGCTCGCTCCAGGTGGCCGCGGGGGCGGGGCTCGCCGCCTCCCTCCTGGCGGCGCCGCGGTCCCGCGCGGCGGTCCTGGCGGCGGGCCTCGCCGTGGCGGCGGCGATCCCCCTCGCCTTCTTCGGGGCGCCGATCCGCTTCTGGAGGGCCCTCGACCCGCACGCGCGTCCGATCGAGTTCCGCGACGACGCCGTCGCCTCCGCCTGCGTCGTCGAGGACCGGCAGGGGCGGCGGCGGCTCAAGGTGAACAACACCTATTCCCTCGGCGGGGCCGACGGGGTCTTCCAGGAGAGACGACAGGGGATCCTGCCGCTCCTGCTGCAGCCCGGGGCCCGCTCCCTCCTCTGGATCGGTCTCGGGACGGGCAATTCCCTCGGGGCGGCGTCCCGCTTCCCCCTCGAGCGGATCGCGTGCGTCGAGATCGTCCCCTCGGTGGCCTTCCTCGCGCGCCACTTCGCGACGACGAACCTCCGCGTCCTCGAGGACCCCCGCGTCCGCCTCGAGATCGGGGACGGGCGAGCCTACCTGCGCCGGACCTCGGAGCGCTTCGACGTTCTCGTCGTCGACCTCCTCCTCCCCTGGGAGGCGGGGGCCGGCCTCCTCATGACGCGGGAGTTCCACGAGGAGGCGCGGCGCGCGCTCGCGCCCGGCGGCCTCTTCGTCCAGTGGCTGCCGCTCCACCAGATGCGCCCCTCGGAGTGGGGCGCGGTCGTCGCGACCGCCCTCGAGGTCTTCCCGAACGCCTCCCTCTGGATCGCCTACCCGCAGGGGAACCCGCCCATCGTCGCCTTCGCGGGGCGCGCCGAGCCCGGTCCGCCGATCGGCGAGGGCCTCGGGCCCGGCGTCCCGGATCTGCGGGCGATCGGCGAGGCGGCGCGTCTCGACCCTGCCGACGCGAGGGCCCACCGCGTCGCGGGGACCGCGGCGCTGCGCGCGGGGCTCTCCGGCCTCGCCGCGATCCGCGACGACGACTGCCGCATCGAGTTCGAGGCTCCGCGCAGCGGGCCCGAGCGCGCGGGTCTCCCGCTCGTCAACCTCGAGTTCCTGCGGGGGCTGCGCGGAGGGGAGCCGCCGCCGGCGGGCGCCGAGGCCTCCTGGCGCGCGGTCGGGAGGATCCTCGAGGGCCACGCCGTCTTCCTCCGCGCCTTCGCCGGGGGAGGGGCTCCGCGCGGGGAGGAAGCCCTCGTCGAGCTGCGCGCCTACGCCGCGGCGCTCCGCGAGGCGCCGACCTCTCCCTACGCGAACGCGGTCTGCGTCGGACGCCTCGAGGACGCGATCGCGGCGGAGGCCGCCCCGGCCGACCGCCTCGCCTCCGTCGCCTCGGAGATGCTCGCGGCGAATCCGCGGCAGGCGCCCCTTCTGTTCGCCCTCGGCCGCCTCCGCGAGCGCGCGGGAGACGCTCGCGGCGCGGAGGAGGCCTTCGAGGAGGCCCTCGCCGTCGAGCCCTCGAGCCCGATCGCATGCCTCCACCTCGGCTACCTGCGATTCGACCGCGGCGCGCGCGAGGAGGCGCGCGCGTACCTCGAGGAGGCGCTCCGGGATCCTGCCGTCCCGACCTTCCACCGCGCCAAGGCCTCGGGAGTCCTCCGCGCCCTCGAGCCCGACCCCCCGCGCGCCCGCGCCGAGTTCGAGCGGGCCCTCCGGATCGCCCCCGGCGATGCCCAGCTGCGGCGGTGGATCGAGCGGATGCGCTGATCCGCGCCGCGCCTCAGCGCGCGCCGAGGATCTTGGCGTAGCGGTAGTAGACCTCGAGACAGAGCGCCCCGATCGCGGTCATGTAGACCCGACCGCCGTCCTGGCCCCACGCCCCGAGCGGGTCCCAGGAACCCTTGGCGTCCCCGTCCTTGCGCTGGTGGTCGAGGATCGCCTTCTTCATCGCCCCGTTCCAGATCCTCCAGTCCTCCCCCCCCATCTGGAACATCGCGAAGGTCCCGTAGTACCAGTAGTACTCGTCGACGAGGCTCCGGTCGGGATTCACGTCCCAGACGGGAGGGGTCCTGCGAAGGAGGTCGGCGTGGTGGCGCATGACCGGGTTCTTCTCCGGGGTCTGGCCGAGGAAGAAGCGGCAGAGGAGCGCGACGGCGGTGAGGGACTCCGTCCGGTCGGGGGGGAAGCGCCGCTCCGACCCGATGCGGCGGGAGGAGACCTGCCCCTTCCCCATGTACCCGCATCGGCCGGTCGCCGGATCGGTCACGAGGTCGAACCAGGCGAGCGCCCCCTCGAGCGCGGCGCGGTCGAGCTCGAGCCCCGCGTCCTCGGCCGACTTCAGCGCGAAGACCATCCAGCCGGTGACCGAGGTGTCGCTCTCCTCGGTCGGCGGCTCCTGGTACCGCCAGGCCCCGTAGGGGCTGCGCGCGCGGTGGATGAAGTTCACGGCGCGCTGCGCGGGGAGCTTGAGGAGGGGGCTGCGGTTGGAGAGGTTGTAGGCCTCGCAGAGGGCGAGGGTGGCGATCGCGTGCCCGTAGAGGTAGGCGTTCCCCGACTTCTCCCCGAAGAGACCGCTCTCGGGGTCCTGCTGCTCGAGGAGCCAGCGCAGCCCCTTCTGGACGGTCTCGCGATGGACGCCGGACTTGTGGGTGTTCCCGTCCCCGAGGAACGCGAGGAGCGCGAGCCCGCTCACCCCGATGTCGTGGAGCGCCTCGCCGGGCCCGTCGCAGGGGCTCCCCCGGCACGACTGGGAGAACCCGTCGCTGTCCCAGCGCCCGTCGGGGGACTGGTGCTTCGCCAGCCAGTCGAGGGCGGCCCGGAGGGACTCCTCCGTCCCCTGCCCCCCCCTCCCCGCCCGCAGGTCTCGCTTTCCCCCGAATCGCCCGCCGTACTTCGCCCCGGCCCCTCCGCCGATCCCGATCACGTCGTTCAGCCCCTTCCCCTCGAAGGGGAAGTCGGCGGCCTCTCCGGGATCGCCCCTCGGGCTCTCGCGCGCCTCCTCCCCGGGCGTCCCCTCGAGCTCCGTGGCGTCGAAGTCCCGGAGGGGAGCGGCGGGCTCCGCCTCCCGCTCCATCTCGACGGCGGGCTCCGGCCGGCGCTCCTCCGGCGGGACGAAGGACTCCGCGGGGCGCGCCTCGACGGTCGCCACGATCGTCGCCGGGAGGTCCCCGCCGGACCTCGCCGACGCGAAGAGCATCGCGACCCCGAGGAAGACCGCGTGGGCGAGGATCGAGAGGAAGAGCCAGGGGGTGCGCCGGAGCTGCTCGAGGAGCTGCTCGCTGAACGTCGGCGGCGCCTCCCGGGACCTCGGGAGGGCGCTCGGCGGCGCTTGGAAGTCGGGCCTCTCGGGCATCCGCGGCCTCCGGACTCCCCTCGCGGCCTGGCTACGGGGGAAACGCGGTGTCGCGCTTCCACAACGGCCCTCCGCGCCGGAGGTTCGGCCGAGTATAGCGCCGCCCGGGCGCGGGGCTCACCCGCCGAGACGCAGGTCGGGCGGCCAGATGTACGCCTCGCGGAGGAGCCTCGACCGGATCTCGAGGAGGTACTCCTCGTACCGCTCCCTCCAGAGGTGGTCCGCGATCGCCTCCTGGACCGCGCGGTCCTCGAAGGCGCGGACCTGGTGGGCGCGCTTCTCGAGGATCTCGACCAGGGCGATCCCCTCGGGCCACTCGAGGACGGGGCTCACCCCCGGCCCGGTCGCCCCGAGGCAGTAGGAGACGATCTCGGCGTTGTACTTGGAGCCCCGGGTGATCCAGCCGATCTCCCCTCCCTTGTCCGAGGCGACGTCGGAGAACTCCCGGGCGAGGGCGGCGAAGTCCTCGCCGCCGAGGATCCGCCCCCGGATCTCGACGAGGCGCTCCCGCGCCGTCGCGCGGTCGGGCCAGCGCTCGCTCGGGAGGGCGACGAGGAGGACCCGCACGCGCGCGGCCTCCTCGACGACGAACTCCTCCCGGTGCGCGCGGTAGTACTCCCGCAGCCCGCCGGGCCGGACGTAGATCTCCGCGGAGGGCCGCCCCGAGGGGCCCGGTTCGAGGCCGAGCTCCTGGCGGAAGAAGGCGCGGGCGAACTCGAGGGACCGCCGCTCCTTGAGGAAGTCGTCGTAGGTCTTCCCCTGCTGCTCGATCCAGTCGAAGAGCTTCCCCCTCGAGCCGCGCTGGCGGATCTCCTCCTCGATGCGCTGCTGCACGCGCTCCTCGATGGCGGCCTCCGGGATCTGGCGCCGCCGCGCGGCCTGCTCGTAGAGGCGCGCCTCGATCAGGTCGCGGAGCTTCGTCCGCCGGTAGGCCTTCCAGCGCTCGGGGTCGGGGAAGCCGAAGGTCTCCTTCGCCGCGGCGAGGACCCGCTCGAGCTCGCTCTCCGTGATGACCTCGTCGTTCACGAGGTCGGCGACCCCGTCGTGGCGGACCCTCCCGTTGGGGTGGGTCGCCGGTGAGGGGGGACCCGCAGGCCGCGTCTCCTGCGGAAAGGCGGGGG
>CBRGOK010000278.1:0-5774 GCA_967798035.1 uncultured bacterium | reverse complement strand
CCGATCGCGATCGGGAGTGCCGGTCCCAGGTCGATGAGCCGGACGAGTCCGACCGGCGAGGCGAGCGTCGGTGGGAGAATTAGCTTCGCGAGGATGAGGGTCCAGGCTGCGAGGCGGACGCAGGGCCACACCTTCGCGCCGACCATGCGGTCGGCGATCCAGAGGAGCGCGACGAGGGCGGCGGCCTGGAGGGACATCGGCCCCATCCAGTCGGCCCAGGCGCGAGCCGCTTCAGCGAAGAGAGCGTCCACGGCGGGGGGCCCGTCGCTTTGCCTCGGCGACCATCGCCTGGAGGCGCTCGCGGTCGGCGGGGGAGAGGGGCTCCTCCTCGGCGAGGTGGTGGAGGAGGTTCCCGAAAGCGCCGTCGAAGGCGCGGTCGAGGAGCGTCCGGACCGCCGAGCGGCGCGCGACGGCGCGCGTGAAGGCGGCCTCGTAGAGGTTCCCGGCCTCCCCCTTCCGCTGCCGGGCGGCCCCCTTCTCGACCAGGCGGGAGAGGAGGGTCTGGACCGTCGTGTAGGCCCACCCCGTCCTCCCCCTCAGGCGCTCGACGACCTCGCGCCCGCTCGCCGGAGCGCCCTCCCAGAGGGCGTCCATCACCTTCCACTCGGCACCCGAGAGGGGCGGCGGGCGGCGCATGGGGGGGGAGGCTACTACAAGTGTAGTAGGCCTGCAACCCCCTCCCGCGGCCCCTTGCCCGGCCCCGTCCCTATCGTCAGTCCATCGCGCTCAAGAACCGCGACCCGACGCCCTTCCCCTGAACCAACGTGGTGAAGGAGATCCTGCGGAAGGTCGAGGTTCGTGAAGAAGCGTTGCCATCAGGACGGCAGCGTGCCCACCCCGCCGTCTGTAGACGAGGGATGTCCCCCGTCGAACTCGATCGTCAGGACTCGCCTCCCCATCGTCGCCCCTCGCGGTCGGGAGCCCGACGCCGTTCGCTCGCTTCCCCTTGCGCCCGCGAGCCGGGATCCGTTCATCCGCTCTCCGCTCACATCACTGTGACGGATAAGCCATTGGACACCTGAAAACACAGGCCTAGCGCAACCCCGATCGCCTGTGCGCACACGGTCGAGCCCAGGAGGGTCGGATCGTTCGGAATCGGCAGACACCAAGTTCCTCCCGGAGGGCACAGCCCGCTCGTCGACACGAACGCATAGGGGGTCAGGTAGTCGACGTAAGCAATGCATCCCGCCGGCGCGGCCGGACAGAGCGAGCCCGGGACGGGCGGAAACGGACCGCCCGGGAGGACGATCGGCGGGGCAGCGCAGGAGCCGATCGCAAGCCAGGTCGGATAGGACATCGCCGCGAGGAAGTTCTGACCCAGAATCTTGAACGCGGCGTTTCCGACCGTCGGCGCACTGTTGCAGGTGATCGACGGCGCGGGGACCGAGATCGGTATCGCCTGACAACCGGTCAGCCCAGGGGAACCAAGCGCGACACACTGGGCCGCGCCCTCTGGGGACAGCACGAGCGCAAGGCAGAGAGAAGCACACACCGCCCCGACGTCACGCACCGGCTTCATCCAAGCACCCTTGAGGGAATGTCCAGGATCACGATCGCACCCTGGCGCAGCGGACCCTCCACCGGCTCCGCCGCGGATCATCCGCGAGCGAGGTCCGAAACCTCCGGTCTTGAAGCTGGGGACTTCAAGCGCGGCCCGAAGCGCCTCGGCTGGACCGAGACGGTGAAGGGGATCCTGGGGAAGGTTGAGATTCGGGAAGTAGCCGTGGGATCAGACCACTAGGGCTGATAGATCTCCGCGACGAGCGGGCCGCCCCCGATCACCATCACCGTCCCGTCGGGGAGGGGGACGGCGACCGGGAAGAGCCGAGGCGCGGCCATCGGGCCGGTCGAGGAGAAGGCGTTCGTCGCGGTCGAGAAGCGATCGGCGCTGGCGGCGGCGGTCGCGACGAAGACCCCGCCCGCGACGTTCACCGTCAGGTTGAATCCTCCCGCGATCAGCGCGCCGCCGTCGGGGAGGACGGCGAGCGCGGCCCCCGCGCGCCCCTCGGAGAGGGCGTCGATGTTCGCGAAGGTCCCGAACCCGAGGAACGACGGCGTGTAGAGCTGCCCGTCGGTCCGGGTCCCGATCAGGATGTCGAGGGGATTGAGCGTCGTCAGGAAGGTCGTCAGGTCGAGGGTGAGGCCGCCGGCGAGGAGGACCTTCCCGTTCGGGAGGCCGACCGCGCTGTGGAGGAAGCGCCCGCCGTTGAAGAAGGCGGGGAAGCCGAAGGAGCCGGTCGCCGGGTTGAACCGATAGGCGGTGTTCGAGACGAGGGGGAGGTTGACGATCGGGAGGAGGGTGAGCCCCCCCGCGATCAGGACCTGTCCGCTCGCGAGCGTCGTCGAGGTGTGGAGGGCGCGCGGCTCGAGGAGGACGGGGCCCGGCGAGAAGGTGTCCGTCGCGGGGTCGAAGATCTCCGTCGTCCCCTGGATCGACGTGAAGAGGGAGAGGAGGTTCGCCAGATCGAAGACCTGGAAGCCGCCCGTGATCAGGACCTGTCCGTTCCCGAGGAGGGAGGCGCCGTGGCCGGCCCGCGCGATCCCCATGGCGAGCGTCGTCGTCGTCCCGGCGACGGGGTCGTAGACCGCCGCCGCGCTCGTGGGTTGGCCGGTCGCGAGGTCGAGCCCGCCCGTGAAGAGGACCCGCCCGTCCGCGAGGGGGGTCGTCTGGGAGAAGAGGCCGACGCCGAAGGTGACTCCTGCGGCGGTCCAATCCTCGATCTCGGAGTCGTAGCGCTGGGCGACCGGACCCGACCCTCCGACGAAGAGGAGGTCGCCGTTGCCCGCCGGGAGCGCTCCCCCTCCGCCGACCGGGACCATCGGCGACGCCAGGGCGGGCTCGAACGTACCGGGCTCGGCCGGGGTGATCCGGACGAGATTCGAGGCGACCGAGGAGGGGAACCCGGCGACCGCCTGGAACGAGATCGTCGAGTCGAGGAGCTCGGGCATTCCGCCCGGGAGGGAGAAGCCGACGCTCGCCCCGCCGGTCCCGTTGAGCAGGCCGATGAACCCCGGGATGATCCCGGACATCGGGAGCCAGTCGAGCGGGATGTCGAGCGAGACCCCGTTGACCACCGTCGGCTGCTCCTGGAAGGAGAAGAGGACGATGTAGGGCGCGCCCGCCGGCCCCGCCCCCAGGGTGAGCGTCGTCGGTCCGGGGGCGGCGCCTCCCGTCTTCCCCAGGTAGAACGTTTGGGCGGAGGCGGTGCCGCAGAGGAGGGAGAAGGCGATGGCGGCCAGGGGGATTCGTGTCATCGTGGGGGGCGAGGAGGGACGAGGGTAATCCCTCGGACGCGGGAGGGGTACGGAATGTTCGGTCCGTATACTCCGCCCCCTTCGGAACTTGCGGGCCATGGGATCCGGACTTCCGCTCGTCCGCCTCTGCGGCTTCCTGGGCGCTCTCCTCGCCTCCTGCGCCGGGCCCCCGGAGCGCCCCGAGTTCACGCGCCTGTTCAATGGCCGGGACCTCTCGGGCTGGGTGAACGTGAATGGCGGCCCCGGCACCTGGACCGTCCGGGACGGGACGATCGTCTGCTCGGGGAAGCCCGCCGGCGTCCTGCGGACGGACCGGATGTACGAGAACTTCGTCTTCGAGATGGAGTGGCGCCACATGGTTCCCGGGGGGAACGCCGGGCTCTTCGTCTGGTCCGACGCGCTCCCCGCGCGGGGCGAGCCCTTCACCCGCTCGATCGAGGTGCAGGTGATGGACGGCCGGGAGACCCCGAACTACACGAGCCACGGCGACGTCTTCGCCATCCACGGCGCCCGGATGACCCCGGCGCGTCCGCACCCGGCGGGCTGGGCGCGCTGCCTCCCGAGCGAGAAGCGCAGCCGGCCTTCTCCCGAATGGAACCACTACCGGGTGACCTGCATCGACGGGCACCTCGCTCTCGCCGTCAACGGCAAGGAGGTCTCGGGCGGGAGCGAGGTCGAGCCGCGGAAGGGGTACCTCTGCCTCGAGTCGGAGGGCTCCGAGGTCCACTTCCGGAACCTCCGGATCCTGGAGCTCCCCTCGACGCCGAGCGTCGGGCTCGAGCGCGCGGCCCAGGAGGACCGGGGTTTCCGGAGCCTCTTCAACGGGGTCGATCTCTCAGGCTGGAGGGAGGACCCCGATCACGCCGGCCACTGGACGGCGAAGGACTGGGTCCTCGATTACGACGGCAAGGGGGATCACCTCTGGTCGGTCGAGGAGTTCGGCGACTTCGAGCTGATCGCCGACTGGCGCTGGTCGGGCCCGGCGGCGAAGAAGTCGGTGCCCGTCATCCTCCCGAACGGGGACTACGAGACCGACGAGCAGGGGAACCGCCGGACGGTCGAGGTCGACGAGGCCGGCGACAGCGGGATCTACCTCCGGGGCAACGACAAGTCGCAGGTGAACATCTGGTGCTGGCCGATCGGATCGGGGGAGGTGTATGGCTACCGGACCGACGCGAAGATGCCCGCGGAGGTGCGGGCCGGGGTGACGCCGAAGGTCGCGGCCGACGCTCCCCTCGGCGAGTGGAACCGCTTCCACGTCCGGATGGTGGGGGACCGGCTCACGGTGATCCTGAACGGGAAGCGGGTGATCGAGGACGCGCAGCTCCCCGGAGTCCCGGTGAGGGGAAAGATCGCGCTCCAGCACCACGGGAGCCCGATCCAGTTCGCCAACCTCTTCGTCCGCGAGATCCGCTGACGCTCGGCTAGTCCGCCGATCGGGCCACGCGGAACCCGACGAACGGCCCGTCCGTCACCCACCACTTGCTCCGGGGGCGGTTCGGATCGCGCGCGCTCCAGATCTCGAGGAAGGGCTGGCGGACCTCGCAGGAGGGGGGATGTCCGTACGACCCGCCGCGGAGGACGGGCCTGGGGTCCCCCGGGCCGAAGTCCCCCGAGCAGTACTCCCAGACGTTCCCGAGCATGTCGTGGAGGCCGAAGGCGTTCGGTCTCTTCGCGGCCACTTCGTGGGTCATGAAGTCGCTGTTCCCCGGGTGCCACGCCTCCTCGTCGAGGGGAGCCGCCGGCCGGCAGGCGAAGGCCCACTCCTCCTCGGTCGGGAGTCGGTACGGTTTCCCGGTCTTTCCGGCGAGCCAGGCGCAGTAGGCTTCCGCCGCGTGACGCCGCATCGACATCGCCGGGTGCTTCCCCTTCCCCCAGCCCCGGTCGGGGGGCTCGTAGGGAGGGGAGGGGCGCGTGACGCCGTCGACCGCGCCCTCCGCCTCCTCGAGGCAGAACGCCTCGTACTCCTCCCAGGTGACCTCCGTCTTCCCGAGGAAGAAAGGGCGCGGAGCGGGGATCCGAGCCATCTCGAAGCGGATCGTCGTTGAAGGGATCGCCTCGACGTAGGAGCGCGGCGGAGCCGCGCAGGAGAGCAGGAGGGGGAGCGCTAGCGCGATCCCTCGCATGGGTCCTCTTCCTCGGGGGGTGCAGTCTACTAGCGGGACGGGAGGATGTGCTGCGCTTCCACTTCGCGGAGGGGCACATGGGGAGCCCCTGCCGGATCGTCCTCTACGCCCCCGACGAGCGCTCCGCGCAGTCGGCCGCGGCCGCCGCCTTCGCCGAGATCGCCGCGATCGA
This sequence comes from uncultured bacterium, assembly GCA_967798035.1. Lineage (GTDB taxonomy): Bacteria > Planctomycetota > UBA1135 > UBA1135 > JAKEFM01 > JAKEFM01. Next base: position 221 of record CBRGOK010000278.1, on the reverse strand, counting down.
CGCCTCGATGAGCGACTGGAAGCCGGAGAGCGAGCTCTCCCGCCTGAACCAGTCGGGGGAGGGGGTCGTCTCGGACCGGCTCTTCGAGGTCCTCTCGATCGCGCTCCGGATCGCGGAGGGCACGGACGGCGCCTTCGATCCCACGCTCGGCGCGGCCGTCGAGGTCTGGAGGAAGGGGAGGGTCCCGGGAGAGGAAGAGCGGAAGGAGATCCTCTCGAAGG
>CBRGOK010000277.1:0-5817 GCA_967798035.1 uncultured bacterium | reverse complement strand
GCTCCGTGGACCGGAAGTCGGGGAGGTGGAGGTCCGTGTCCGCGGAGACAACGCCGACGACGGTCACGTTCGGGAAGTCGAGCCCCTTCGCGATCATCTGGGTCCCGACGAGGGCGTCGATCTCCCCCCGGCGGAAGGGGCCGAGGACCCCCTCGTGGGCGCCGCGCGCCACCATCGTGTCCGAGTCCATCCGCGCGACCCGGATGCCGGGGATCTCCCTCCGCACGAGGTCCTCGACGCGCTCCGAGCCCGCCCCGAGGAACAGGAGGCCCCCCGCCGTGCACTCGGGACACTTGGTCGGAGGGACTTCCTCTTCCCCGCAGAGGTGGCAGACGGCTCTCCGGTGGCGGCGGTGGTAGGTGAGGGAGGCGTCGCACCGGTCGCACCGCACGGTCGCCGCGCAGGTCGGGCAGTAGAGGACGGGGGCGAATCCACGGCGGTTGAGGAAGAGGATCGCCTGCTCCCGCCTCCGGACGGCGTCGCGCACCGCCGAGAGGAGGGGGCGGGAAAGGAGCGTCGGGGCCCTCCCGGGCGCGGTCTCCCGGCGCAGGTCGACGACGCGGATCTCCGGAAGGGAGCCTCCGCCGACGCGGTGGGGCAGGCGCAGCAGCCGGGCCCTTCCCTCCTGCGCGTCCCGCCACGCCTCGAGGCTCGGCGTCGCGCTCCCGAGGAGGAGGACCGCCTCGGCGATCTCGGCCCGGCGCCGGGCGACGTCGCGGGCGTGGTAGCGGGGCACCTGCTGCTGCTTGAAAGAGGGCTCGTGCTCCTCGTCGACGACGACGAGGCCGAGGTTCCGGACGGGGGCGAACACTGCCGAGCGGGCGCCGACGACCACGCGGGCCTTCCCCTCCCGGATCGTCCGCCACTGGTCGAACCGCTGCGCGTCCGTCAGGCGGCTGTGGAGGACCGCGACCTCCCCGAAGCGCCCCCGGAACCGCGCGACCGTCTGCGGCGTGAGGGAGATCTCGGGCACGAGGACGATGGCCGAGCGGCCCGCGGCGAGCGTCGCCTCGAGCGCCCGGAGGTAGACCTCCGTCTTCCCGCTCCCCGTGACGCCGAAGAGGAGGAACCCCCCGAACCTGCCCTCGCGCACGATGGCGGCGACCGCGTCGCGAGCGGCCTCCTGCTCCGGGGTGAGGCGAGGAGGCGGCCCTCGCTCGATCTCCCCCTCGAGGAGGGGGTCGGAGGTGACGGGAACGCGGCGGATGCGGACCCACCCCTTCTTCCTCAGCCGGAGGACCGGGGACCAGGAGAGCTTCGTCCGCCCGAGGAGCTCGACCCTCTCGACCGGCCCCCCGGCCTCGAGAAGCGTCCGCAGGACCCGGAACTGCTTGGGCCAGTCCCCCTCGAGGGAGGCGAGGGCGCCTTCGGCGCCGGGGGTCGCCTCCACCTGGATGATGGTCCGGCGTGCGGTCTCCCGTTTCAGCGAGGCGGGGAGGAGCGCCGCGATCGCCTGGCCCCACGAACAGACCGTTTCATCCGCGATCCAGCGCGCGAGCTCGAGGAGGTCGCCGGTGAGGATCGGCTCCTCGTCGAGGAGACGCTCGAGGGGCCGGATCCTCCGCGGATCCATCCCGGGCTCGCCGAGGATCCGCACGCAGACTCCCACCTCCCGCCTCGTCGCGAAGGGAACCACGACGCGCGCTCCGGGGGCGATCGCGGACCGGAGCGGCTGCGGCACCGCGTAGGTGAACTCCGTCCGGATGGGCCGGTTCAGCGCGACGGCGGCGTAGGCTCCCGGGTCGGCCACGGTCTCCCTTCGTCCCCCCGCTCGGGGGGGAGCGCAGGTATACACCGGCCGGACGAGAGCGGGCGCGCTAGGTCCCGCAGCCGCAGGGCGTCCGCCCGCACCTCGGGCAGCCCTTCCCGTACTTCCTGACCGCCGCCTCCTCGAGGTCGACCCCCTCGAGCGAGGCGAGCGTCGAGAGCCAGGCGAGGCAGTCGGCGAACTCGGCCTCGAGCTCCTCGCGGGTCCCCTTGCGCCGCGCGCGGGCGAGCTCGCCGACCTCCTCGGCGAACCAGGCGAAGGTTCCCGCCCACCCTCGGGCGGAGTCCCGCGCGAGGTAGATCGACTCGATCCTCTTCTGGAAGTCGCGGACGTTCATCCGGGGAGCCGCCTCGCGGTCGCGAGGACGATGTCGGCGGGGAAGGCGGTCCCCCCCGCGTGGGCCTCGAGCGTGTGGAGCAGGGCCGGGAGGAACGCGTCGGTCGCGTGCGCCGCCTCCCGCTTCACGGCCGAGTAGACCCCCTTCTCCCCGATCTCCGCCCCCTCCGGGTTGCGGACGAGGAATGCCCCGCTCGTGAAGAGGAGGACCCGGTCCCCGGGGGAGAGGGGGACCTCGACCTGGGCGATCGTCCGCTCGACGACGGGCCCCGGATCGAACCCCAGCGCGTTCCCCTCCGAGTGCACGGCCCGCAGGGCCCCGCCCGCCGCCGCGTAGCGGAGGAGAGGGACCTTGTGGCCCGCGCTCGCGACGTGGAGGGCGCCGGCGGCGGGGTCGAGGACGGCGTACAGGACGGAGACGAAGAGCCCGCGGCGCATGTCGGGGGCGAGGGACCGGTTCACCGCGATCAGGGCGGCCTTCGGCCCCTCCGCCCGCGGCGCCTCGGCGCGAAGCCAGGTCCGGGTCATCGTCATCAGGAGCGCCGCGGTCACCCCCTTCCCCGAGACCTCGGCGACGAGGAGGCCGATGCGTCCGCCCGGGAGATCAAGCAGGTCGTAGAGGTCCCCCCCCGTCTCCTCGGCGGCCCGGTAGGCGCCGGCGACCTCGTACCCCGGGACCGGCGGGAGCCCCTTCGCGAGGAGGTTCTCCCGGACCTCCGCGGCGATCTTGAGGTCGTGCTCGCGCCGCTCGAGGTTCCGCTCCGCCTCGCGCGCCTCGCGCAGCCCCTTGATCATCCGGTCGACGGAGCGAGTGAGGAGGCCCACCTCCCCCCCTCCCCGGACCCGGATCGGATGGTCGAGCCTCCCGTGCGAGATGATGCCGATGTCCTCGATCAGCCCCTTCAGCGGGGCGACCCCGCGCTGCGCCGCCTGGAAGGCGACGACGACCGCGACGAAGACGAGGACGAGGGTGACCCCGACGAAGAGGGAGAGGAGGATCGTCTGGAGGTTGCTCGTGTGCTGGTCGGAGAGGAAGACCTCCGTCCACTCGATCACCTCCCCCCGCATGTTCTTCTGCTTCGGATGGCGGAAGATCCGGCCCCGGTAGGTTCGCCCGTCGGCGATGTACTCCGCGGACTGCACGATCGTCTCCCCGTTCTGGTGGGACGCCCCCGTCTCCTTGAAGCTCACGTTCGAGCGCGGCACGGGCCTCGCCGCCGTGAGACCCGCCGACTCGAACTCGCGGATCGCCGCCTGCTTGACGAGGAAGTAGAGGAGGACCGCGCCGAGGATCATCACGACCCCCACGGCGACGCTCACGGTGAGGGCGAAGCGCGTCGCGAGGCTCTTCCCGGTGTCGGTCGCCGGGTCCGGGCGCGGCCGCCGGCGGTCCCCCTCCCTCCCGTGCTTCTCGCGGCCCGTCCTCTTCTCCTCGTTCACGCGAAGGGGACCCCCGCGGCCCGCGCCCCGGAGAGGAGGAGGAGTCCGTAGGCGCCGCAGGCCACGTCGTCGAGGAGCACCCCCCAGCCGGCGGGGAGGGCCTCCAGGCGCCGGGCCGGCGGGGGCTTGACGACGTCGAGGACGCGGAAGAGGACGAAGCCGAGCGCGAGCCGGCCCGCCGTCGGCGCGCCCCCGTCGGCGTGAAGCGGGAGGACGGTGATCAGGAATCCGGCGACCTCGTCGAGGACGACCGCGGGGGGATCCTTGAGGCCGAAGTGCCGCTCCGCCCAGGGGCCGAGCGCGACCGTCAGGATCGACACGACGAGGACCGCGGCGAGCGCGGAGAGGAGGAAGTGCCCGTCCGGGAGAAGGAGGGCGATCCCGACGCCTCCGAGCGTCCCCACCGTCCCCGAGGCGACGGGGGAGAGGCCGAGACCCAGGCAGGAGACCGCGAGGACCCTAAGTCGGTCCTTCACCGGCGAAGCAGGAACGGGCCTTCCAGACGTAGGTAGCCGCAGAGTAGAGCGTCAGGGCCACGGCGACGACGACCGCCGCCTCCGCGATCCAGGTGACGGGGGAGACAAAGGGCTCCGGGGTGAAGGGACGGAAGAGGACCGAGCCGATCGCGAAGCACTGGACGCCCATCTTGAGCTTCCCCGCCCGGTCGGCCGGGAAGGGGGTCCCCTTCGACTCCACGAACCCGCGCAGGGTCGTGACGAGGAACTCCCGCGCGAGCACGACGACGACGATCCAGGGGGGGACGAACTCCTTCGTCGCCGGGGCGACCGCCAGGAAGGCGAAGGAGCCGCAGACGAGGACCTTGTCGACGACCGGGTCGGCGATGCGCCCGAACACGCTCGCCTCGCCGCGCCGGCGCGCGAGCCACCCGTCGAGGATGTCCGTGACCGCGGCGACCACGAAGAGGATCCAGGCGACGCCGGCCGTCCCCGCCGCCTGCCCGGGCTCGAGCGCGCAGAGGCGCTCGAGGAAGTAGAACAGGACGCAGGCGAGGAGGAAGCGTCCGGCGGTGACGCGGTTCGCGAGGGTGTCGAGCCCTCCCCGGGTCCGCGGGAGGATGGCGCCCGCGCGCTCCCCCGCCGAGGTCACGTCGCCGCGACCTCCGCGACGAGGTCGTACCCGTCCCCCTCGACGCCGATGACGCGCGCGCGGACGAGCGCTCCCGACCGGAGGGCCTCCCCCGCCCCGGAGCCCCCCGCCGGCAGACGCACCGTCCCGTCGACCTCCGGCGCGTCCGCCCTCGTCCGGCCGACCCAGCCGCCCGCGGGGCCCTTCCCGTCCACGAGGACCTCGACCTCCGAACCGACGAGCGCGCGGTTGCGCTCCGCGTGGATCGCGCGCTGCGCCTGCAGGATCCCGTCCCGGCGCCGCTGCGCCGTCTCGGCGGGGACGTCGTCCGCGAGGCCGAAGGCGGGCGTCCCTTCCTCGTGCGAGTAGACGAAGGCTCCCAGGCGCTCGAACCGGAATTCCCGGACGAACGCGTGGAGCTCCTCGTACTCCTCCTCCGTCTCGCCGGGGAACCCGAGGAGGAGCGTCGTCCGCAGGGCGATCCCCGGGACCTCCTCCCGCAGTCGCCCGAGGATCTCCCGGACCTTCGCGCCCGAGGAGCCCCGCCGCATCCGGCGCAGCACGCCGTCCGCGACATGCTGGATCGGGATGTCGAGGTACTCGACGACGCGGGGGTTCTCGCGGATCGTCCGAGCAACGTCCCAGGGGAACGCGTTCGGATAGGCGTAGAGGATCCGCACCCAGGCGATCCCCGGCGCGGCCGCGACCGCCTCGATCGCCTCCGCGAGGCGCGCGCGCCCGTAGAGGTCGCGCCCGTAGCCGGTCGAGTCCTCCGCCACGAGGACGATCTCGCGCGCCCCGAGCGAGGCGAGGTCGCACGCCTCCTCCGCGATCGTCTCGATCGGCTTGCTCCGCATCTTTCCCCGCATCCCGGGGATGGCGCAGAAGGCGCAGGTGTGGTCGCACCCCTCCGAGAGGCGCAGGTACGCGTAGGAGGGGGGCGTCGTCAGCCAACGCACGCGATCGGAGCTCGCCCCCTTCGGTCCCCCCGCGGAGGTGAACCGCGGGCCTGGCCGGCCGGCGGCGAGGCGGCGCGCGAGCCCCGCGATCTCGGCGTAGTCGGAGAGCGGGACGACGACGTCGACCTCCGGGAACTCCTCGGCGAGCGCCTCGCCGTAGCGCTGCGCGAGACAGCCGGCGACGACGACCGCGCGCAGGTCGCCCCGGCGCTTTCTCTCGAGGAGGTC
>CBRGOK010000276.1:0-5820 GCA_967798035.1 uncultured bacterium | reverse complement strand
GACGTGGACGGGGACGGCGACCTCGACGCGTTCGTGGGAAACGATGGGCAGCCGAACCGCCTCCTCCAGAACGGTGGGACCGGGGGCTTCACGGACGTCACGACCTCGAGTCTTCCCGCCCTGGTGGGCGCCACCCGCGATGTCGCTCTCGGCGACGTGGACGCGGACGGCGACCTGGACGTGTTCGTGGGGACCTACCTCCAGCCGGACCGGCTCCTTCTCAACAATGGGATCGGGGTGTTCACGACCGCCCCGGCGACGAATCTTCCCGCCGTCATCGATCGGACGTCCGCCGTCGCTCTCGGCGACGTGGACGGGGACGGCGACCTCGACACGTTCCTTGGGAATGGCGAGTACTCGTCCCCCGAGCCGAATCGTCTCTACCTGAATGACGGCTCCGGCACCTTCACGGACGTCTCGGCGGGAAATCTCCCCTCGTTCGCCGAGGCAACGTCGGCCGTCGCGCTCGGAGACGCCGACGAGGATGGCGACCTCGACGCCTTCCTGGTGAACTACGACCCTCCGAACCGCCTCCTCCTCAACGGGGGATCCGGCGTGTTCACGAACGCTCCTCCGGCGACCTTTCCCGGTGTGGAGGATCCCAACGGCGGGAGTTCGGTCGCGCTGGGGGACGTCGACGGGGACGGCGACCTCGACGCGTATGCCGGGAGTTTCGTAGAGGACCACCTCTACGTGAACCATGCCCGGCAGCTCGCCTGGCACGGGATACCCAGGGCGGGCAAGCCGCTGATCCTGGGCGTATGGGGACCCGTGAATGGCACCTGGCTGCTCGGTGCCTCGCCCGGCGCCGCCGGCTATTCCCTGCCCCCCTTCGGAACCCTCCGGCTCGACCCTTCGACCCTGTTCGTCGTCGCGGGGGGCGTCCTCGATCCGCAAGGTCGGGCGAGCCTCTCATTCGTCGTTCCGGCGAGTCCCTCCCTCGTTGGACTCTCGCTCTTCTGGCAGGCGGTCGTCGGCCCGCCCCTGCGGTTCACGAACCTCGAGACCACGACGGTGACGGGTCTTTAAGGCGGAGGGGCTCTCCCAGCTCGCCGTCCGCAACCGCAAAGCGTCTCGCTCCCTGCGGGAAAGACGAATCCTGGAGGCGGAGCGACCCACGTGGGTCGTTTCGGGACTCGCGGAGGAGACCGCCCTCGAGCCGGTTTCAGGGGAGGGCGTCGGGCGATCAGTAGGGAATGGCGACCCGGTAGGGGTTCGAGAGGACAGGACTGCCCGGCGCCAGGACCGCGGCGTGGAGGAAGACGGTCGTCCCGACCAGGGTGGCGCTGCTCGGGATCGAGACCGGGATCTGGGCGGGTGCGAGCACGGGGATCGCGAAGAACGCCGGGGCGAACCCGAGCTCGACGTTGCCGATGCCGGGGAGGAACGTGGGACCCGCGCTCGTGTCGAAGCCGATCACGGAAGCGCCCGCGGCGTTGACGAGCCGGAGGGCCACCGCCTGACCCGTGTAGGGGACGCCGATGTAGTCGAGGACCGGGCCCGATGCAGCGCCGTAGATCGCCTGGATCCCCGCGATGTCGTCGGCCTCGATCGTCCGGAGGTTGAGACCGGGAATGGCCAGTCCGGACTGCATCGTCGCCCCGCTCACGCCCGAGTGTCCCAGGCCGAGCGCATGCCCCAGTTCGTGCGTCTCGAAACCCTGGAGGTCCACAGTCCCCGGAGGGGGACTGCCGCTCACATCGTAGGGCGCGTTCCCCCCGACGAACGAGGCGAAGGGACCTCCCACGGGGCAATTCGTTCCGCAGCAACTCCCGAAGGTCACCACGCTCGCCCCGGGCGGATAGGGCGGGGAGACGAGGCCGGCGAAGGCGAAGCGGAAGTTCGAGGCCCCCGCGACGTTCCACTCCTGCGACGCGAGGATCACCGCGCCCACCCAATCCTGCACCGTGCCCGAGCTGTTCAGGGGGAGGGTGGCGTCGACGTAGAAGGGGTGCGTCTGGGGCGAGGCGTAGCCGCAGATGACGTAGGCGCCGGCGGTGGAGGTCGACGCGGCGAGACCGACGAGGAGCGCGGGAAGCCGCTTCATCGGAGCCTCCTACTCGGTTCCCGAGTGGGGGGAGTAGCGGATGTACTCCTCCATCGCCCGGATCTCCCCGTCCTTCACGTCGAGATCCGTCTGGAGGAGCTCGCGCAGCGAGACCAGGGCGATCAACCTCCCCTTCTCGACGATCGGGAGGTGGCGGAAGTCGCGGCGGTGCATCGTCTGGACGCAGGCGTCGATCGAGTCGGTCGGGGAGGCGACGAAGAGGTCGGCCGTCATCACGTCGCGGACCTTCGTCGCGTCGATGTCCTTCCGCGGGAGGACGACGCGGGTCATCACGTCGCGCTCGGAGAAGATCCCGACGAGACGGTCCCCCTCGACGACGGTGACGGCGCCGACCCTCTTCTCCGCCATGAGGCGGACGGCCTGGTGGACGGAGGCGTCGGGGCGGACGAAGACGACGGGCCTCGGCCGGAGGAGCTCGCCGACGGTCTTCACGGTTGCGGCATTCTAGACCCGGATCACACGGCCTCGGAGACCGCGGTGAAGGTGAACGCGTCCGCCAGGATCGCCGGGAAGACGCTCCCGCCGGTCTTCTCGGGCAGGGAGAAGGCGCGGACGTTCGAGAGGAGGACGGCGGGGCTCTCGTTGAAGCGGAGGTTCTTCACCGGGCGGACCATCTCCCCCTTCTCGACGAGGAAGACCCCATCGCGCGTGAGGCCGGTGAAGAGGGCGCGCATCGGGTCGACGGAGCGGATGTACCAGAGATTCGGGACGAGGAGGGCCCGGTCGGCGAGGCGCAGCAGATCCTCGCGCGAGCGATCCTCCCCCTCGAGGACGAGGGAGCGGGGCGCCGGCGTCGGCTCGCGACCGGTCTTCTTCGCCCAGAAGCGGGAGACGTTCAGGTTGCGGAGCACCCCCTTCTCGATCCAGGTCGTCGGGGGGATGGCTCTCCCCTCCCCGTCGAAAGGGGATCCGCGGATCCGCGGATGGGTCGGGTCGGTGCGCAGCGTCACGTTCTCTCCGACGACGCGCTCGCCGAGGCGGCTCTTCCGCTCCGGGTCGTCGTGGACGGAGAAGAAGGTCCGCCCCTCCTCGGTGTCGCGGGCGTCGAGGGAGCCGGTCAGGAGCGGGAGGAACTCGCGGGCGGCGAGCGGCTCGAAGAGGACAGTCCACTCCCCCGGCTCGACCGCCTCCGCCCCGCGGAGCCGGTTCGCGCGCTCGGCGGCGAGGCGCGCGAGGGACTCGGGTTGGATCCGGGCGACGTCGCGCTCGCCTTCCACCGCTTCCTTCGCCGAGCCGGTGCCGTCCTGGGTGCGGGCGGTGAGGGTGAAATCGGCCTCGGTCGAGGCGTGGAAGGCGAAGAGGCCGGCCGAGGTCGCGGTCGCCATGACGGAGGCGTCCGTGGAGAACGTCCCCGCGGCGACGCATCGCGCGTCGCGGCAGACCCGGATCGCCGTCTCGGCGCCGCGGGCGCGCGCCTCGGGCTTCGTCGCCGCGGTCCGCTCGACGAAGGCGGGGATCTCGGCGTAGGTCTGGGGGCCGAGGACGGGCATCCGCTCCGGATCGGGCGGAGCGAGTCGGGCCGCGGCGAGGGCGGCCTCCGCGCAGGCGCGGATGCCGGAGTCGTCGAGGCGGTTCGTGGAGGAGGAGCCGACCTTTGCGTCGAGGGCGACCTCGACCGAGAGGGTCGCGTCCTCGCGGACGGAGTTCTGGGTGATCGCTCCCGCGCCGAAGCGGGTGAGGGTCGAGACGTCCGCGTTGAGGTTCGCCCGGGCCTCGACGTTTCCGCAGGCGGCGAGCGCCCGCTGGAGGATCGCTCGCGCGCGCTCTCGGTCGGGGAGGGCCATCGCTAGCCGGCGGGGGAGACCTCGATCCCGCGAAAGACGGCCGTGGAGCAGCCGTGCGTCTGCTGTCCGGCCTGGTTCGGCTGGCCCTTGCCGTCGTTCACGATCCCCTGCGGCTCCCAGAAGGCGCGGGCCGCGACGCCGTCGCAGGCGTTCCAGAAGTCGAGGGTGTTCGCGGCGTACACGAGGTCGCGCAGGCGGCGGGTCGGCTTGCCGTCCTCGATCAGCCAGAAGGCGTCGCCGCCGAACTGGAAGTGGTAGCGCTGGTGGTCGATCGAATAGGAGCCGCGGCCACGGATCAGGATGCCGCGCTTCACGGATCGGACGAGGTCCTCGGGCGTGACCGAGTCGGGGCCGGGTTCGAGGTGGAGGTTCGGGATCCGGAGGAAGGGGACGGAGTTCCAGGAGTCGGCGTAGGAGCAGGCGGTCGAGGTCCGCTCGCCGATGAGGGGGGCGGTCTCCCGGGTCGTCTGATATCCGACGAAGAGGCCGTCGCGGACGATCGGCCACGCCACCGTCTTCACGCCGTCGTCGTCGTAGCCGCAGGTCGAGCGGCCGCCGGGGAGGGTGCGGTCGGCCGTGACATTCACGTGCTTGGAGCCGTAGCGCAGGCGCCCGAGCTTCTCGGGGGTCGCGAAGGTCGTCCCTGCGTAGTCGGCCTCCCAGCCGAGGGCGCGGTCGAGCTCGGTCGGGTGCGCGATCGACTCGTGGATCGTCAGGTGGAGGTGAGAGGGGTCGAGGACGAGGTCGTAGCGGCCGGCGGGGGGAGGGGAGGCGGCGAGCGCCTCGACCGCCTCGCGCGCGATCTCCTCGGCCGACTCGACGATCCGGGCGGCCTCGACGTGCTCGTAGCCGGCGTTGAGGGGGGGGATGAAGGCGCTCCTCGACTTCGAGAGCCCGGAGCCGGTCGCCGTGGCGGTGAAGCCGGGGGCGGAGCGGAGGATGCGCTGGCGGATCCGGGAGCCCTCGCTCGAGGCGAAGAACTTGTCCTCGCGGGCGAAGGAGAGGGAGGAGGTGACGAGGCGGATGCCGGGGACCGCGAGGGCGCGGTCGGAGGCGCGCACGAGGAGATCGACCATCGCGTCGAGGGGGACCTCGAAGGGGTCCTTCTCGTGCGGGGTCTCGTAGGTGTCGCGGTAGGCCTGGACGGGGGTGAGGTCGACGCGGGCGGGGCGCGCGCGGGCCGAGGCGCGGGCGATCTCGACGGCGAGGGCCGCGACGCGCTCGACCTCGGCGACCTCGAGGCGGGGGGAGGAGGCGAAGCCCCACGCGCCGTTGGCGAGGGCCCGGACGCCGAAGCCTTCGGAGGTCGAGTCGGAGAGGCGCGTGACGCGCCGGTCCCGGACTCGGACGTCGCGGCTGCGGTACGCGCAGAGGCGGACGTCGGCGTAGGAGGCGCCGGCGTAGCGCGCGGTGCGGAGGGCGATCTCCGCGAGGTCGGTGCGCGGGTCGCCGGGCGGCCCCTTGGGGCGGGTCGGTGTCCGGCAGCCGGGGACGAGGACATAGGCGGGAACGGTGAGCCCGCAGAGCCGGAGGAACTCGCGCCGGTACATCGGACGGGCGGGATTATGCCGCGCCGGGGCGGCGCGCAAGATCCCGGGGCGGCTGGGGGGTCGTCCGCTTTCGGGCCGGGCGGTCGGGAGTCCGGGGTGGGGGGGGGGGCCCGTTTTGGGCCGGGGGGGGGGGGTGCCGGGGGGGGGGGGGAGTCCCAGGTGGGCGGGTGTCCGCCGGTGCCGGGTGCCGTGGCCGGCCGAGGATTCCTTTCGGATCCTCCGCGCGGGCGCGTCCGCTCCCCGCGATAGCGTCCACCCCGCGGGGATGGAGGGGGGCTTGATCCAATTCGAAGTTGCATTAGTAACGTGACGGTTTTTCTGGCGCGCCCACTGGAGGCGGCGCGCCGGCACGGTCGCTGTCGAGAGAAGAAAGGAGATCCCGATGCTCGTCCCCCTCGAACGCAACCTCTCCCCCGAA
>CBRGOK010000275.1:0-5827 GCA_967798035.1 uncultured bacterium | reverse complement strand
GTAGGCGCGGACGGCCTTGTTCCCGAACTTCGTTCGGTCGCTCGAGGCGCCGATGACAGCGACGGAGGGCATGGGGGGAATGGGGGACGGGGCATCGTACGGGCCGGCCCGGGTCTTTTCCCCCGCTAGAATGGAAGCGAGGCATGCGCAGGTTGCGTCGCTGGGCCGGCGTCCACCTCCTGCCCGCCGTCCTCGGGGGCGGGTGCGCCTCGTCATCCCCGGTCCAAGTGAGCGTCGAGTTCCTCGACCCGATCTCCGTCAACGAACTCGTCCCGCCGGGGGACCTCCGCGTCTACCCCTCGGGGGGAACCGAGCCGACGGCCGGAATCTTGCGGATCGCGAACCTGCGCGCGCGATGGGAGAGCGAGGGGGAGCGCTTCGAGGCCCGCCGCCTTCTCTTCGCGATGGCCTCCAGGCTCGGGGCCGATTCAATCGTGGACTACCGGGAGGAAACCGAACAGCGCGAGAGACCCGCTCCTCCTCCGCCATCGCGTGATGAGCCGGTTCTCCGGGGGAGCGGGTGGGAGGCGGTTCCCTGGGCCCTCGGATTCCTCACCCTGGCGGTCCTCACAGATTCCGCCGCCCGAAAACAGCCCGCGCCTCGCGGGGAGATCCTCGGATGCGCCGCACGTAGGATGTGATCGGGAAGGGACTTAGACAGAACGGCTCTGCCGGGCGTCGCTGTGAGTCTCCAGACTCGAATGATCCGCCCGATACCCTCGTTCGTATCATCCTCGCTGATGCTTCCGCGTCCACGGAACAGACTTCGAGGAACGGCGAGGCCGGTGGCCCGAGAGCCACGGAAAACCGAGGAGACTTCGACGCGGAAGAGGCGCCCGAGGCCGGCCGACCCCACCTTCCCAGAGGAGACAGTACTTCCATGCTCCGAAAGCTCCTGTTCGGATCGCTGGCCGCGCTCGCGGTCCTGACGATCCCCGCGTTCGCACAGAACAAACCCGCCGACGCCGCGGGGAAGAAGGCCTGTGCGACGTGCGACGCGAAAACCACGGTCGCCTCCGCGATCCGCTGCGAGAAGTGCGCGAAGGAAGCCGCGGCCTGCGCCGCCTGTCAGCAGAGCGCCACGCTCGTCAAGTCCCTCCCCGATCCCACCTGCGCCGCGCAGAAGGTCCTCGACTCCTGCCCCAAGTGCAAGGAGATGGGAAAGTACTGCTGCGGCGGCTGCGAGGGGAAGGCGACCGCCTGCAAGACCTGCGCGGCGAACAAGGACACCATCGCCAAGATCTCCTGCGCGGACTGCAAGGGGAAGGCGCAGTGCGCGGACTGCGTCGCGCAGGGGAAGGCGATCATGGCCGCCTGCCCCGAGTGCACGCTGCGGACCGCCGCGAAGGACCACACCTGCATGGTCTGCGCGGTGAAGAAGGCGGGCGAGACCGCCGCCGTCTGCGCTCAGTGCAAGGGGAAGAGCGCCTCCGAGGTCTGCGAGAAGTGCAAGCCCACGGTGAAGGCCATCGAGGCCGTCCCCGACAAGGCCCACAAGTCGTAAGACCGGCGTCGCGAACAGACATCGAGGGGCCGGGCCCGCGCCCGGCCCTCTTCGTTCCGGCACAATCCCGCGGTGCCCGCCGGCGCACGGCGCGACCTGCTCGTCCTGCTCGCCGCGATCCTGGTCGTCGGGACGGGACAGGAGCTCTGGATCCGCTTCGTCCCGAAGCACCTCGAGGCCCTCGGGGGCGGGACGCTCGCGGTCGCGCTCTTCGGCGTCGCCCGCGACGCCCTCGACTCCTTCTGCCAGCTCCCCGGAGGGTGGCTCCACGACCGACTCGGGCGTAGGACCGCGCTCCCGCTGTTCGCCCTCGCCGCCGCCGCCGGCTGCCTCCTCTGCGCGGTCTCCGGGACGTGGCCTCTCTTCACAGGCGGATTCCTCCTCGCCGGGTCGTTCGACGCCTTCACCCAGCCCGCGACCTTCGCCGCGACGGGGGAGGCGCTCGCCCCCGGAGGGCGGGCGAAGGCCTTCGCGGTCCTCGCGGTCCTGAAGAGGATCCCTCGCCTGGTGGGCCCTCCGATCGGCGGGGCGCTGATCGGCTCGGTCGGCTTCGCCGCCGGGGTCCGGACGGGCCTGATCGCGACGGCGGTCCTGGGAGTCGGGTGCGCGATCCTCCAGCGCCGGCTCTTCGGCGAGGCGGTCCGGGACGGGAGGAAGCAGGACCGGAAGGTCCCGCTCCGGGAGATCTGGAGGGACCTCCCGCGTTCCCTCAAGTCCATCCTCCTCGCCGACGTCTTCGCGCGGCTCGCGGAGGGGATCCCGAGCGTGTTCCTCGTCCTCTACGCCGTCGACCGGATCGGGATCAGCCCGGCGCAGTTCGGCGTCCTGGTCGCCCTCCAGTCGATCGTCTCGATCCTCTCCTACCTCCCGGCGGCGCCGGCGGCCGACCGCGAGGGAGGGGCGAGACGAACGCCGTGGATCGCGGCCACTTTCCTCTGCTTCGCACTCTTCCCTGCCGCCGTCGCCCTCGCGCGCGACTTCGGGGGGCTGTGCGTCGCCTTCGCCATCGGGGGGCTCCGGGAGATCGGAGAGCCCGCGCGGAAGGCCCGGATCGTCGACCTGACGCCGTCCGAGAGGCGAGGGCGGGCGGCGGGGCTCTACTACTTCCTCCGGGGGCTCGCCGTCATCCCGAGCTCTCTCGTGGGGGGATGGCTCTGGGACCTCGAGCCGCGGGCGCCCTTCCTCGTCGCGGCTGCCGCCGGCGGGATCGGGGTCGCGGCCTTCCTCCTCCCGGCGCGGCGCCGGCCCCCCCCCGACCGATCCCCGTAGGTCATCCGAAGTTTCGGCCCGCGCCGGGCAATCGGCTCTCCCCCTTGGGGTCGGAGGCGGGTCCGGCCCAAGGTCGCGGGAGCCTCCCCCGCCCGGGAGGCAATCTTCGGATTGCGTGTGCGCCCGGACGACCCGCACGCGTGGCCCGAAACTGGAAGCCGTCGTATGCTACTCCGGGCGCCGGGAAGGACGCCCAGCCAGGAGCCTGAACGTGTACGTGTCCGCGATCCTGATCGCGGGCGGCCGAGCTCGTCGGTCCGGCGCGCCCGGTTCCCCGGGGGGGAGGAGCACTCGGACGACGGTCTCGGCCGCGACGGACGCGCTGTTGCGGAGTTGCGTGGACGAGGTCGTCGTCGTCCTCGGCAAGCGCGCGTCCGAGACCGCGGGGGACATCCGACCCGCCCCTCGACTGCGCGTCGTCGCCGATCCCGATCACGCCGAGAAGGACCGCGACCTGCTCCGGGTGGGCCTCGACTCGGCGAGCCCCGAGGCGACCGCCTACGTGGTGCACCGCTGCGACAGCGTGCCCCTCACGCCCGGGACGATCGACCGGCTTCTCTCCCACTTCCTGCGGGGCGGCCGTCCGATCGCCGTCGTCGTGAACGGCGTGGGGCTCGATCACCCGGTCTTCATCTCGCGCACGCTGCGGGAGGAGCTGCAGGAGCCGGGCGAGGAAGGCTGGCTCCGGGCCCTCATCGCGCGGGACCCCTCGCGGTTCCTCGTCCTGCGGGTCGACACGCGCGGCGCCGTCCGGCTCATCGAGGGGCCCGGCGCCCGGCCCCCGCTCGCCGCGCCCCGCCCCTCGGAGTAGTCGGGCTCCCTTTTGCCCGCTCCCCCCGTTTCGGGGGAGAATCGGGGACGGTGGCCGAGGACCTCTACCGCGAGATCGTCCGTGTGCGCGAGGCGGGCGAGCCCGCCGCGCTCGCCACGATCATCGGCGCGCACGGCTCCACGCCCGGGAAGGAGTCGATGAAGCTCCTCGTGCGCGCGGACGGGACCTTCCTCGGGACAGTCGGCGGGGGATGCCTCGAGGCGGACGTCTACGAGGCGGCCCTCGACGTCCTGCGGACGGAGCGGCCCCGCCGTCTCGTCTTCCGGCTGAACGAGCGCGACTACCCCGACTCCGGGCTCTACTGCGGGGGGACCGTGGAGATCTACGTCGAGCCGCTGACGGACCCCACCCTGACGCTCGTCGGCGGGGGGCATGTCTCGAGGGCGATCGCGTCTGTCGCGCGGGAGGCCGGGTTCCGCGTGGTCGTCGCCGACGACCGGGAGGCCTTCGCGAACCGGGAGCGCTACCCGGACGCGGCCGAGGTCGTGTGCGCGCCCTGGCCCGAGGTCGCGGCCCGGCTCGGACGGGCGGAGTTCGCCTACGTCGTCGTCGTCACCCGGGGCCACCACGACGACGCCGCCGTGCTCGAGGCGCTCTGGAGGGGCGGGGCGCGGCCGAAGTACCTCGGGATGATCGGGAGCCGGGCGAAGTGGGCGATCCTCTCCCGGCGGCTGCGCGCGGCGGGCGTCCCCGAGGACTGGCTCGCCCGGGTCCGGACCCCGATGGGGCTCTCGATCGGCGCGCGGACGCACGGGGAGATCGCCGTCTCGGTCGCCGCCGAGCTCGTCCTCCTGCGCCGCACCGGGACGCTGGCGCCTCCCGCTCCCCTCCCCCCGCGCGCGCGGGAGCCGGAGGCGGCCGAGGAGCCTCCCCGCGAAGCGGCCGATCCCTCCCTCGCGCCTTTCTCTCCTCCCGCGGCCGGGACGCGACCGTCCCCCATCGATTGACGACGGCCGAGGTCGCAGTCCGGTCCCCCCGCGCCGCGCCCCGCCGCGGATTCCTCGCGGCCTTCCTCGACGCGGTGAACGAGGTCGGGTACCGGGCGGTCTGGTACTCCTGCCTCCTCTTCCTGCGCGTCTTCTACGGCCTGCGCGTCGAGAACCGGCCGACCTTCCCCGGCCCCTACATCCTCGCCCCGAACCACGTCTCCTTCCTCGACCCGATCGTCGTCCAGTCGGCCTCGCGCTCGCGGATCGTCTTCCTGATGACGGCGGTCTACTGGGGGTCGCGGGGCGCGAACTGGTGGTACCGCTTCTGCCGCGCCCTCCCGGTCTACATGGGGAGCCGGAGCAACCGCCCGACCCTCGCGGCCGCCGTGCGGGCCCTGCGTCGCGGGCGCATCCTCGCGATCTTCCCCGAGGGGTCCCGGTCCCGCGACGGGCGGCTCCAGCGCGGGAGGCCGGGGGCAGCGATGATCGCGACCCTCGCGAGGGTCCCCGTCGTGCCGGTCGCCCTCCTCGGCACGGATCGAGCCCTCCCCGTCGGCGCCCGGTTCCTCCATCGCGCGCGCATCCGCGTCCGGTTCGGCGAGCCGCTGCACTTCGAGCGGGGCGCCGGGGTCTCCCGCCGTGTGTTCTACCGGAAGGCGACGGACTCGATCATGGGCGCGCTCGCGCAGCTCCACCCGGCGGCCCGCCCCCCCGCCTAGGCCCGCGCCTCCCGGATTTCCCCCCCTCCCGCGGGAATCTCGTCGGCATATCCCGGGGCGCGCAGGCGCCCGCGGACGGACGACGCAGGTGGAAACCGGGAGGAGGCACGATGGCGGGCTCGGGGGAGACGGCGGAGGCCGCCTTCGGCGCGCGGCTCGAGGGGATGCGAGCGTCGGTCCTCGCGTTCCTGAGTCGGCTGACGCGCGACATCCACGCGGCGGAGGACCTCACGCAGGAGACATTCCTGCGCGCGATCCTGCTTCACCGCGAGGGGGGTCCGCCGGAGCACCTCTCCGGCTGGATCTTCCGGGTGGCGTACCGCGCGGCGCTCGACGGGATGCGGCGCAGGCGGCGCGTCCCGACCCTCCCCCTCGACCGGGCGCGGGACGTCCCGGGCGAACCGGAGCGCGACCCGCGGGCGCCCGGGCTCGTCGTCCTCGACGGGTGGACCGTCGACCGGGACCGGGCGATCGAGGAGCTGCGCGGTGCGGTCCTCTCCCTGCCGGCGGGGACGCGCGATCTCTTCCTCGCCCGGTACGGCTCGGGCCGCTCCTGCCGCGAGGCCGCCGCGCA
>CBRGOK010000274.1:0-5828 GCA_967798035.1 uncultured bacterium | reverse complement strand
CCCGCCGCGATTCGAACGCGGGACCTTCAGCTCCGGAGGCTGACGCTCTATCCAGCTGAGCTACGGGCGCGGACGCGGGGGATCGTAGGGCTCCTCCCGACCCGTCACAAGGACGCCGGAGGGCGGGAACGGGGGGGGGCGGGAGGGACCGGTTACCGGGGCCGCAGGGGGGACTACACGGGAACGGACGCCTCTCCCTTGACCGAAGCCAGGGTCCACGGTTACGGTTCCACGAACCGGTTCCAGGGGTTCGACCTCGAGTCCCCCCGAGGGTGCCAAAGATGGAGCCCGAATTCAGCCCCAACGGCTCGCGGATGCCTGAGCGCGACCGGGTGAGGACGCGGCGGCTCATCCTCCTCGCGGGGATGGGTGCGGCGTCCGGCGCCGCGGCCCTGACCGTCGCCTTCACTCCGCGGTCGGTCGTCGCGAGCCCCGTCTCCTACTGCCCCGTCGACCTCGATTGCGACGGGCTTCCGGACATCCTCGAGCTCCAGTACGGGAGCGCGAAGGGCGTCCCCGACTCGGACGGGGACGGATACGGCGACCTCGAGGAATGGATCCGCCGCATGCCGCCGACGAGCAACCTCGCGGTGGGAGATCAGGCGCCGGCTCCGAAGGCGCGAGCCTACGCCTACACGGAGTCCTTCGGGCCGGATCCCACGGTCCGGATGGGCGTGGCCCTCTACTCCCCCGACGGGAACGCCGCCTGGTTGAACCAGCTCGTGATGGCGGCCAGTTTTGACAACGCCAACAGTACGGGGCTCCCCATCGTTCTGACCTCCCTCGCCTTCCAGGATTCCCAGGGAATCGAGTTCTACGCCGGGCACGATCCGGGCTCGCTCATCGCGCGATTCTCGTTCAGCCTCCCGGTCGCCTTCCTCAACGATTTCCTCCCCTTCAGCTTCGGGGCGGGATCCCTGGCCGCGAACGGTCCGGGTCTGGACTCGATCAGCTTCGATGCCGTGGGTGGCTTCCTCGGCTATTACTCCCTGCAGCCGATCCAGCTTCAGCCGGGAAGCTCCGGCTACGCGGCGGCGGCCTCCTTCACGCCGCTCGACCCGGGAGCGCTCGCGTGGGGAACCTTCGGGACCGCCTGCGTCCTGACAATGCAGTCGAGCGGGAACGGGGGCGGGAGCGCGAGCCCCTACGTGCTGATCGAGGTGACGGGTGCTTCCTGCTCGCCGTACCCCGCCTACTGCAACGCGGGCGACTGCAACGCCAAGGTCGGCACCGTCCGCCACGTCCTCGATGTCCTAGGGCTCATCGGGGGGGGATAGGCTCCCGATCCGACGGGGAAGAGTCCGGCGGATCCGCCGGGCTATCCTCTTGTCGCCGCCCCGGTAGGGCGAAATGGGGCGTCCTATGAGCGGCATCTTGCCAGGGGGTCACCCTGGGGTCGGCGAGCGATCCCTGCCTCCCCGGTGCGACGGCGGTCCCCCCCTCCCCTGCAGCAGGGGGGGAACCTGGGGCCCCGAGCCCTCGTCGTATCCGGGAGCCTGGTGAACGGATGGACCCGGACCGGGAGCTCGTCGAGGCCTGCCAGCGATCAGGGCCCGAAAGGTACAGGAAAGCCTTCGAGGAGCTCTATAACCTTTACAAGGAAAGGGTTTACAACGTCGCCTATCGAATAACGGGAAATTCCGTGGATGCCTTGGATGCTTCTCAGGAGACCTTCGGGATTCTCTTCCGGAAGATTCGGGACTTCCGGTTCCGCTCGAAGTTTTCCTCCTGGGTCTACCGGATCGCTATCAATGCCGCGATCGACCTCCGGAGGCGAGGAGTCGCGCGGCGGTTCCCGTCCGCCCCGGAGCCTGTGACGATGGAAAAGCTGGAAGAGGAAAGCGACCGGGGCCGGAGCCCCGAGCGATGGGCGGACGGGAGGGAACTGGAGGCCGAGGTCCAGGGGGCAATCGACGGCCTGAGCCCGAAGCTCCGGTCCATCGTGGTCTTGCGGCACATCGAGGGTCTCTCCTACGAGCAGATTTCCGAGGTGCTCCGCTGTTCGATGGGGACCGTGAAATCGAGACTCGCGCGGGCGCACGAGTCCCTGGAGAAGGCCCTCGTGGGCGTGGTGGAGCGCCACTACGTCGAGTGAGCGAACGACGGGACCTCCCCCGAGCCGATAAGGTGGACGAACCAAGGACGGAACGGACGTGAAGGACTGCGATCGACTCGCGACGGCGCTCCTCTTCCGAGCGGACGGCGGTCCGCCCGGCGAGGACTCCGCGGCGATCGAGCGGCATGTCCGGGACTGCTCCGCCTGCGCCTCGCGGGAGCGCGAGGCCCGCGCGCGGATCGGCCTCCTTCGCTCCCTCCCCCGGACGGCGGCGCCGGAAGCGCTCGACCGCGCCGTCCAATCGGAGATCGCGGCCCTGGAGGCGTCCCCGGCGGACTCCCGCGACCGGCTCGTCTCCAGATGGCTCTCCCGCCTCGACCGCATCCCCGTGCCCGCCGCGCTCGACGCGCGGGTCCTGGGGGAGATCGGCGAATTCGTTCCCTCCGCGCGCCGGCGCCTCTTCGGGCTCTCCGCCGCGGCGGCCGCGGCCGCCGCCGCCCTCCTGCTCGTGTGGACGGCGCTCTTCTCCACGGAGGAGCCGCTCCGGGGGGCCAGGCTCGTCGTCCGCGACGTCGGTCGGGAGGAGATGCGGGACTCGCTCGCCGTCGGGTTCGCCCCCGGGCCCTCTCGCGAGGTCGTCTCGCTTCCGCCTTCGCAGGGCACGGGTGGCTGGACCCCGCGCGTGGCGAGCGCCCCGTCCTCCGGGTCGAGGGTGTCGCCGGACGCGCTGCCCCTGCCCGCGACCGGGCTCGGTTCGCTCGCGGTGACGCCGAGGAGGCTCGGGTTCGTGGCGGAGCGGGAGGTGACGATCTCCCGCGACGGGGTCGAGCTCCGGAAGTTCGTCGAGAGGGTCAAGGGGGACGGGGCGGGCGAGCCCGTGGTTGAGCCGATCCAGCTCGACGGCTGGACCGCGGAGCAGTTCCGGGCCGCCGGCCGCGCCGCCGAGTGGGCGGATTTCGGGAACTCGTACGCGGGCCGGAGGGGGTACTTCGCGACGAATCGCGACTTCGCCGTCGTCGACGCCGCGCTCCTCCTCGAGAACTACGCGATCGAGGACGCGCAGGGCCCCACCCCGATTCTCGACCGGCCGACCGGGCGGGCGCGCTTCCGCCGGAACTTCGACGGGCAGACCTTCTCCGTCGCCTGGGACGTCGAGACCGGGCTCGTCCTCGAGGTCGAGGAGAGCCCCTCCCCGGGACGACTCGCCGTCGCGACGCGGTACCTGTCGGTCCAGTACGCCTCGCGTCCGTCTGCGCCTCCTCCCGTCGCGATCGAGCCGGCCGAGGAGGAGCCCCCTCCCGGCTACCTCCCCAACTCGCTCCCTCCGGGGTTCCGTCACCGCCGGGCCTTCGGCCGGGACCTCCAGAGCGGCGAGAAGGCCCGCGTGGACGAGTACACGGACGGGATCGAGCGGCTCTTCCTCTTCCAGATCCCCACTCCCCGTTCGAGCTCCCCGGCCTCGCCCTTCGTCGAGATCCGGCGCCTGCAAGTGGGCGCGATCGAGCTGCTCGAGGTCGACCTGCCGGGCGCGGTGGTGACCGTGGTCGGGAAGCTCGCCACCGAGGACCTGAAGCTCGTCCTCGCCTCGCTGCGTCGGTAGGTTCCGCCCTCGCGCCCGGGCGGGGCGCGGACTAGAAAGGGCGCCATGGGACCCCCGGCCGCCGCGATCGCCGCCTTCCTGGCGGCCCTCCTCCACCACGGGCAGTACCGGGGCCCCGCGGACGAGGTCCTCACGATCGCCCGGGCGACGCCGGGAGCGGGCGGCGGCGCGGGTCAATTCGGACCCGGCGGGGGGTTCGACTCCGAGAACGCGATCGAGGGATTCCAGCGCTGGGAGTTCTGGTTCGAGTGGAACAAGGACATCCTCCTGCGGTCGCGGGACCCCCGGCGCGCGGAGATGCCGGCCCTTCGGGAGGGGGAGGCGGCCCGCGTGGACACGACGTTCGCCCGGGACGAGATCCTTCCCCTCGTCCTCGCACGCTGCGGCCCGGGGGATCCCCACCTCGTGCACGCCGCCCTGCTCGCCGCGGGGAAGATCGGCGGGCCCGCCTCGGTCCCGCCCCTCCTCGAGGCGCTCCGGCACGGGGCCCCCGAGACGCGGCGCCACGCCGTTCTCGCCCTGGGGCTCTCCGGGGAGCGGGAGGCCCTGCTCGCCGTCGTCGGGGTCTACGAGGATCCCTCCGCCGCCTACGAGCTGCGCGCCGCGGCCGCGCTCGGCATGGGGCTGCAGGGCCGGCGCGAGTCCGCGCCCATCCTCCGCAACTACCTCCAGAAGAACCTCGACGTCGAGCATGCAGGAGGGGATGCGCGGGACCTCCTCGTCGGCTCGCTGGTGGCCGCGGGGATGGTCGGGGATCCGTCGTTCGTCCCCTTCCTCGTCGGCCGATACCGCGACCTCCTCGAGGAGCGGCGCTCGCGGTGCCGCACCGTCCTCGGGGCCCTCCTGACCACCCTCGGGAGGCTGCGCGACGCCGGCGCGCTCTCGACCCTCCTCGAGGCCGTCGAGGAGAAGGACATCGAGCTGAGACGCTCCGCGGCCCTCGCTCTCGGGGAACTCGGCGATCCCGCGGCGGTGCCCCGCCTCGCCGCGGCGCTGTCGGGGGACGCCGACCTGCAGGTGCGCGGATTCGCCGCGATCTCCCTCGGACGCATCGGCGGGGAGGAGGCGGTCGCGGCGCTCCGGTCGGCGTTCTCCGCGAAGGGCGCCTCCCGCGTCGCCCGCAGCTACGGCGCGCTCGGCCTCGGCCTCGCCTGGGATCAGGGTTCCGCCGCCGACCTCCGGCGGGCGCTCGAGGCCCCCGGGGAGGAGGCGGTCCGCGGGGCCTACGCGATCGCCCTCGGGTTCCTCGGCGATCAGGAGTCCGCGGAACCGCTCTTCCGCGTCCTCGAGAACCGGGGCCTCGATCCGGACCTCCGAGGGTACGCCGCCATCGCGATCGGGATGATTCGGCCCGACGAGGGGCTCCCCCGACTGCTCCGCGTCGTCCGGGAGGAGGCCGACGCGGCCGACGACTTCCGGCGGGGCCAGCTCCTCGGCCTCGGCCTGTTCGGCGAGAGCCTCGGGACTCCCCTCGTCCTGCAGGCCCTGAGCGAGGAGCGGCGCGACGTCGTGCGGGGATCGGCGGCGATCGCGCTGGGCTTCCTCCGTGATCCGGCGGCGGCCCGGATCCTGTCGGACCTCCTCTCCCGGGGCTCGCCCATCCCGGACCGCTCCGTCTATGCGTGCGCCGCCCTCGGCTCGCTCGGCGACGCGCACACCTACCCGCTCCTCTCCGAGGCGTTCTTCAACGCCAACTACCGCGTGAGCCTGCCGCTCCTCGGCGAGATCGCCGACCTCCTCTAGCCCGCCCCCGCCTCCCGGACGTTCAATCCGTAGGACGGACGTCGAGCGAACTCGACGCTGACGGGAGGGGCGCCTTCGCCCGACCGGCACGCCGTCCCGCCGACCGGTCTCCCAAGGATTTGGTGAACCCGGGGTTGGGGTCGGACTTCCTTTGCGCGCCGCGCCGTCCCGCGGGATGGCACGGGGCCTGCCCCTCGCCGAGCCAGTCATGGTCGAGGAGGGTCCGATCCTGCCCGCTCCCCCGGATCCGCGTTCGCGGGAGTACCGGGAGAAGCTCCTGAGGAAACTCGAGGGGCTCATCGTGATCCTCGAGGTCGCCCTGGCGCGCATCCACACGGAGCTGAGGACGCCCCGGGCGGACTCCGAGCGCCTCAACCGCGTCAGCGAGAACCTCAATCGGACGCTTCGTGTCTGCCGGCGGGCGCGAAC
>CBRGOK010000273.1:0-5831 GCA_967798035.1 uncultured bacterium | reverse complement strand
CTTGTTACGCCCGCGCGGCGTCCGAGTTCAACCCGGTTTTTCAGCACCCTGCTAGTAAGCCGCCCCCCGCCGGCTAGACTCTCGTCCCTGAGTGATTGGGTCTAGGAGATCGGACGACGGCACTGACCGGGCACGGCCCTCACGGAGGCGCGAAGAAGGGGTCCGAGACCTTCGGTCCCGAGGAAGGAGCCTGGGCGGGGAGCGCGCTCGAACCGCTCCTGCGGCGGGCCTTCGAGGCGGGGTCTCGCGAGTACGGACCCTTGCCGCTCACGCTCGAGGTCTTCGCGCGGAGGGCCCTCGAGCTCGCCCGGGCGAGGCTCCTGCGCTCGGGGCTCCCCTGTCCGCCGGAACGGATCGCGGAGCTCCTCGAGCGCGCCGCCGTAGCGGATCTCTACCTCTCGATCGCCTGCGAGGAGGGGCTCGAACGCGGGTGGGAAGCCTTCACGGCACGGTTCCTCCCCCGCGTCAAGGCGCTCGCGCTCTGGCACGGAGCGTCCCCGTCCGAGGCGGAAGAGCTCGCGCTGGACCTCCCCGGACACCTCGCGGCCCCGCCGCGCGGAGGCGCGCCACGAACGCGCCTCGGGACCTACAACGGGGCCGTCTCCCTCTTCGACTGGCTCGCGGTGATCGTGGTCCAGAGGTTGACGGACCGCTGGCGGACCCTGAGGCGCGCTCCTCGGGAAGCGGCCGGCGCGGAGGTGGAGGCGGCAAGGGTCGACGGCGACCCGGCGGAGCACCTCCTCGACGTCGAGACGGCGGGGAGGCTCGAGGAGGCGCTCGGGGAGGCATGGAAGCGTCTCGCCCCAAGGGAAGCGGCCGCCCTCCGTCTCAAGTTCAAGGAGGGCCTCCCCCAGAAGCAGATTGCCATCCTCTTCGGGGTCGGCGAACCGCAGGTGAGCAAGATCCTCAAGGCCGGCGTCGAGAAGATCCGGTCCGAGGTCGACCGCCGGCTCCGCGAGGACCTTCCCGGCCGGTGGACGGACCGGGACGGGCTCTGGAGCGCTCTCCGGGACGCGATCGGAGAACATCTGGAAAGAACCGGGACATCGACCGGATATCCCTTCAAGGGTTCCTCCCCCCATGGGCCCCGATCGACCTGAGGAAGACCCGGTCGTCGGGTTCCTCGTGCGTCGGTACGCACCGGACGCCCCGGTCGGCCCATGCCCGGAGGAAGACCTCCTCGCCGCGATGGCGTCGGGAGGGCTCCTGCCGGAGGAACGGGAGAGGCTCGTGGACCACCTTTCGGGGTGCGAGCGATGCGGAGGGGTCGTGGCCGCTCTCTCGAAGGGAGAGGCTCCCGGGATTCCTCGGGCCCCGTCGCGTCGCGGGGTCCTGCGCCTCCCCGTCCCGTCGTGGGCGGCGGGCCGCCGGGGCAAGGCCGGCTCCCCCCTGCGATCGATCGAGATCAGACTCCCCGTCGCGGCTGCCGCCGTCCTCCTCGCGCTCGCCGGGGTGTTCCTCGGGACTCGCATTCGATCCGGAAGTCCCGGAGTCGACGGACGTCCCGCGTCCGACACGGACGGGATCCTCCTCGCGTCCGCAGCGGATCTCGCCCTCTCCCGCCCCGATCTCTTCCGTGACTTCGCCCCGCTCTCTCGGGAGGAGCGGCTGGCGGATGCGCCGAGCGTCCGAGGCACGGTCTCCTCGCTCATCCTCCCTGCCGGGAAGATCCTCGAGACCCGGCCCTCGTTCCGCTGGCAGGACCGGCCTCCGGTCGCCGAACGCGAGGTCGTGCTGCGAACGCCGGCCGGCGCCGTCGTCTTCCGGGCACGCGCGAGGGCTCCGCTCCCCGTCTACCCCGAGGATGCGCCGCCGCTCGATCCTGGAAGTTCGTACTCCTGGACCGTCTCGGGCCTGGGAGAGCGGATCTTCGCCGTCGCGACCTCCGAGGAACGGGCCGCCTGGGAAGCCGCGGTCTCGGCGATCGAAGCGCAGGCGCCTGCCGGTGTGCGGGATCTCTTGGTCTCGCACCTCGCGCTACGGCGCGGCTTCCTCGGAGAGGCGGAGCAGGCCGCGCGCCGCCACCTTTGGGGGACGGTCGCCGCTCGCGAGCGATACGAGAGGGAATTGGCGCGTGCCCGCGAGCGAGGGGACCGGAGAGCAGAAGGGATCGTCCTCCTCGACCTCGGGAGGACATGGGAGTCGTTCCATAACTACGAGAGCGCTCTCCGGAACTACGAGCAGGCTCGGGCCCAAGCTCGGGAGTCGGGCGATCGGGCCCTCGAGGCGCAGGCGCTTCGAGGTCTGGGCGAGGTCCACCGCAGCTTGGGAGACGGTGAGAAGGCCCGCGAGTACCTGGAGGGGAGCCTCCGGGCGCCCGGTGATCCTCCCGTTCCCCTGTCGACCTCGGCGGACGCCGCGGGAGCGCAGACCCTCCGGCATGTACTCCGCCTCCTGGGGTCGTCCGAGGCGGACCAGCTCGACCTCGCGAACGCGCCCGAAGAGAGGGGCCGATGAGGGCCGCAGACGGCGCCGTCGTGCACCGGACACCGGGCTCCGCCGTCCGAGCCCCGTGCGTGGCGCTCCTCGTCGTTCCCTCCCTCCTCCCGATCCTCCTCGGACAGGAGCCCGTTCCAGACACACGCCCCTCGCCGACACGCACTCTCCGTCTCGGCGAGGCTGCCTTGGGCACGCTTGAGCCGTCCGATCCGGTCCTCCCCGGTCACGGGTTGGCCAAGGTCCACGCCTTCGTAGCCGCGTCGACGGGCGCCGTCACCGTCTCGCTCGAGTCCTTCGACTTTGACGCGTTCCTCCGGGTCGAGACGGAAGCCGGCGAGAGCGTCGCCGAGGACGACAACGGCGGAGTTGAGACGAACGCCCGGGTGGTCGTTCGAGGGGAGCAGGGCCGTCGCTACCGGGTCCTCGCCGGCGCGGCGAAGGCAGGAGGGGGAGAGTTCAAGATCTCAATCGTGGCGGGAGACGTGCCCCGCCCTTCGGGCCCCGTCCTCCTCGACGGCGCGATCGCATTTCGCCACACGGCGGCCGAGCGGGCCCTCGCTCGAGGTGACCGCGAGCGGGCGTTCGAGCACCGGCTGGAGGAGGGGAATCGCCGGCGCACGCGCTCCCAATTCCGGGAGGCGAAGGTCGCCTACGAGTCCGCTCTCGCCCTCGCGCGGGAACTTCGCGATCGCGCGGCGGAGGAGAGGGCTGTCGGGGGCCTCGGGTTCGTCCACTGGTCCCTTGGGGAGTACCCGAGGGCGCAGGAGCTCTACGAGTCCAACCTCGAACTCTCCCGGGAGATCGGCGATCGCGGCGCGGAGGGGAGGGCCCTCGGCGGGCTCGGACGCGTCGACGTCTCCCGCGGAAAGTACGCGCCAGGGCGGGAGCACCACGAGGAGAGTCTGGCTCTTGCCCGGGAGGCCCGCGATCGCGCGGGGGAGGCGGAGGCCCTCGTGAACCTCGGCACCGCCCACTACTCCCTCGGGGACGTTCCGACGGCGGGGAAGGAATACGAGGAGGCGCTCGCCCTCGCGCGGGAGATCGGCGATCGGGCGGTGGAGGCGAGGGCGATCCGGGGCATCGGCAACGTTTGCTACCGCCGCGGAGACCTTCCGAAGGCGCGGGAGCACTACGAGAAGATGCTCGATCTCTCGCGCGAGCTCGGCGATCGCTCGGGGGAGGCGAAGTCCTACGGGAACCTCGGCGTCGTCGCCTACGCCGTCGGCGACTACGCGAAGGCGCGGGAAGACCACGAGAAGAATCTCGCGGGCGTGCACGAGCTCGGCGATCGCGCCGGAGAGTCGATGGCGCTCGCGAACCTGGGCGACGTCGACTTGGCCGTCGCGGACTATCCGAAGGCGCGGGAGCATCTCGAGAAGCGCCTCGCGATCGTGCGGGAGATCGGCGATCGGGGGGGGGAGGCCAGGAGCCTTTTTGGCCTCGGCATCGTCGAGCGATCCCTGGGCGACTACGCGAAGGCGCGGGAGCACGGCGAGGAAGCGCTGAGGTTGCAGCGCGAGATCGGCGACCGGCAAGGGGAGGCCACCACGATCGGATCCCTCGGCAACCTCTGCCGCGCGCTCGGGGACTATCCGAAGGCCCGGGAGCACTACGAGAGGCACCTCGCTCTCTCGCGCGAGATCCGCGATCGAGCGGGGGAGGTCCTGGCCCTCGGAAGCCTCGGCGTCGTGGAGTGCTTCCTCGGGGACTATCCGAGAGCGCTCGAGTACGAGGGGGAGCACCTCCGCCTCGCGCGGGACATGGGGGATCGCGCGGGGGAGGCGAGGGCCTGCGCGGGCCTCGGCAATGTCGCTCTCGCCCTGGGGGACGGCTCGGCGGCGCTCGAGTGGTACGGGCGGTGGCTCGACCTCGCGCGAGCGCTCGGGGATCGCATCGGGGAGGCGATGGCGATCGGGAATCTCGGGAACGTACACGGGTCCCTCGGGGACTATCGGAAGGCGCGGGAGCGCCACGAGGAGCAGCTCGCGCTCGCGCGGGAGCTGGGCGACCGCGCCGTCGAGGCGAGGGCCCTCGGCAACCTCGGCGCCGACGACCTCGCTCTCGGGGACTACGCGAAGGCGCTGGAGAACCACGCGGGGTCCCAAGCCCTTGCGCGGGAGCTCGGCGATCGCGAGCAGGAGGCGAAGGCTCTCGCAGCCCTGGGCGAGCTCGACTCCGCCCGCCGGAAGTATCCGGAGGCGCGGGCCCACGCGAACGAGGCCCTCGGCCTTTTCCGCGAGATCGGCCTGGAGGACGACGCCCTCTACCCGCTCGAGACGCTGGCCCGCGTTTCGGTCGCGCAGCGCGACGCATCGGCCGCCCTCGCCGCCCTCGAGCAGTCCGCCTCGCTCCTCGACCGACCTTCACTCCGGCGCCTCGGCTCGGGCGAGTCGACCGGCGTGCGGGGCCGGTTCGCCGCACTCGGACAGATCTCCCAGGACCTGGCGGCCCTGCGGGTCGAGGAGGCGCGCGCGGACCGCGCGGAGCGGGACCGGGCGGTCGCGAAGGGCTTCGGGGACGCGGGAAGTTGGAAGGGAAGGTCGCTCCTCGAGGGGATCGCCGAGCACCGCGCGGGAGGGCGCAGTGCGGAGGCCCTGGCGATCCGCCGGGACAAGAAGGACGCCCTCGCTCGCCGGGACGGAATCCTGCAGCGGGTCTCGGAGTCGATCCGGATGGGGGGCGAGCCGGGGGCGGTCGAGGTCCTGCGTGGGCAGGCGCGCGCCGAAGAGAGCCGAGCGGACGAACTCGCCCGCAGGCTGCGGGAGATCTCCCCCCGCGACGCCGCGCTCGATCGGCCGGTCGGCGCATCGCCCGAGGAGGTGCGGAAGACTCTCGGCGAGGGGACGGCGCTCCTCGACTACGCGGAGGGGGAGACGAGGCTCTATGCCTATGTCCTCACCGAGGAGAGGCTCGCGTTCGTCGACCTGGGAGAGCGGCGTCCGCTGGAGGTCGTCGCGGGGGAGTACGCGTTCTCGGTGGCTTCCCTCCAGATCGGCGCCTCGGTGCAGGGAATCGCGGAGAAGGGGAGCGCCCTGTTCGACCGGCTCCTCGTCCCCGTCCTGAAGGAAGCGGGCGAGGGGATCCGGCGGCTCGTCGTGGTTCCCACGCCGGCACTCGCCGGGCTTCCCTTCGAGGCGCTCGTGATGGGCCGGAAGACGAAGGGTGAACTCGCCTCGTTCGCGGACCTCGAGTTCGTCCTCGACCGCTACGAGGTCTGCTACGCGCCCTCCTCCCCCGTCCTCGTCGAGCTGGCCTCCCTCGGGCCTCGCCGGGGGGAGGACAGGCTCCTCGTGCTCTCGGACCCCGTCTATCCGTCTGAGCCGGTGGCGGTCCCAGAGTCCTCGGGGTCGAGGCCCTCCTCCCTCGTCGCCTGGGGGGGACGTCGGGCGGCG
>CBRGOK010000272.1:0-5851 GCA_967798035.1 uncultured bacterium | reverse complement strand
GGCGGGGCCGCGGCGGGTCGGCGGGCAACACCGGGGAGCCTCCTCGTCGCGAGGGGGAGGAGGAGCGCGGCGGCGGCTCCCCCCGCGTGGACGACGAACCAGCGGGTCGCCTCCGGGATCTCCCCGGCGAAGGCGGCGATCAGCAAAGTCGCGGTCCCGAAGTACCAGGCGAGGACGAGGTCGAACGGGCGGAGCGCCGGCTCGAGGGGGCGCGCTCCGGAGACCGCCTCGGTCGCGGCGGGCCCCGCCCCGGTCACCGGACCTCGTAGGTCGCCGGCGGGCGCCGGGGCGCGAAGAGGAGGAGGAGGGCCATCCCCGCGAGGAAGCCCCCGACGTGGGCCCAGTAGGCGACCCCGCCGGCGCCCCCGAAGAGGCTGCTCTGCGCCCCCCACCACTGGAAGAGGAACCAGATGCCGAGGAACACGTAGGCGGGGATCCAGGCGGTCGTGATCAGGATGAAGATCGGGATCAGGGTGAGGACCTTCGCCCGGGGATAGAGGAGGACGTAGGCCCCGAGGACGCCGGCGATCGCCCCCGAGGCCCCGATCGTCGGGATGTTGCTGTCGAGGTTGAAGAAGACGTGGAGCAGCGAGGCCGCCACCCCGCAGGTGAGGTAGAAGAGGAGGAAGCGGACGCGCCCCAGGCGATCCTCGACGTTGTCCCCGAAGACCCAGAGGAACCACATGTTCCCGATCAGGTGGAACCAGCCGCCGTGGAGGAAGAGGGCCGTGAAGTAGGGGAGGATCCAGAAGCGCAGCGCGCGGAAGGGGTCCTCGAGGACGACCTCGGGGGTGCGCAGCACGGCCGCCGTGCGCTGCGGAACGACCCCGGCCCGCTGGAGGAGCCGGATCTGCCCGTTCTCCGAGAAGGAGATCTCCCAGAGGAAGGCGAGGACGCACCCGGCGATGATCGCGACCGTGACGACGGGAGCCCGTCGGTGGGAGATCGAGTCGCGCAGCGGGATCAACCGGCTCTCATCCCCCTAGAGGGGGAAACCCGGCTGCGCCGCGGCGGGCATGGCGCCGCGGATCTTGTCGCGCCGGCTCCCCGTCGTCGAGGGCCGGGCCTATCCCCCCGACGCGGTGTCCTCGGCCTTCGCCTCCTTCCCGTCGAAGGAGAGGACCTTCCCCTTCCCCTCGACTTGCGTCTCGAGGAGGACGGGCCGCGTCCAGATCTTGAAGAGGTTCTTGAGGGTCGTGAGGCTCGCCTCGATCTCGAGGTCGACCCCCTCGTGGCGGTGGACGAGGTGGAGCTCGCCGCGGTTGCGGCCGTTCCCGTCGACGACCGTCACGTGCGGGCGGCTGAGGTGCGTGAGGGAGCGCAGGACCGCGTCCCGCACCGCCTTCGGGTCGCGGTCGGCGATCTCCCGCTGCCCGGTCCGGGGGTTCGTCCGGTAGACGAAGAGGCGGTGCTCCTCGACGAACTCCGGGGTGAGGAACTCGTCGAGGAAGGTGACGTCGTTGTAGATCCGCCGCACCTCGAACATCTTCGCCCTCCCGAGCCCCGTCTCCCGGTCCCAGCGCCGCCGCTCCTCGGCGTCCTCGCACGCCTCCCACTCCGGGCCGAAGCAGCCGCGGTTCCAGCGCTCCTCGATGTCCCGCCACATCTCGACGCCGATCTTGTAGGGATTCAGGCGCCCCGGCGGCATGTGGACGGTCCCCGCGTGGTGGTCGGCGTAGTCGATGACCTCGGAGTCGTCGAGCACGTGGTGGGTGAGGATCCGCGAGTGCCAGTAGGTCGCCCACCCCTCGTTCATGATCTTCGTCATCGCCTGGGGGGCGAAGTAGAGCCCCTCCTCCCGCAGGATCCCGAGGATGTCGGCCTGCCAGCGCTCGAGCGGGGCGTACTCGATCAGGAACTGGAGGACGTCCCGCACCGGCTCGGGGGGGAACTTCTTCGCCTTCGCCCGCTCCCGCCCGAGGCGCGCGCGCTGCTCCTCGAGGAAGCCGGGGGGGTTGATGTAGCGGTCCATGTACCCCTTCGCCTTCAGGCGGGGGACCTCGACGCGCGGGGGGGCCTCCTCCTCCGCCGGCGGGGTGGGCCGGCGGGCCGTCGTGGGGTAGGCGGCGTAGGGGTCGATCAGGTTGTCGAGCGACATCGCCGCGTCGAGGAACTCCTCGACCGCCTCGACCCCGACCGCCTCCATGTAGCGGCGGATCCGGATCCCGTGGTTCGCCATCTGGTCGACCATCCGGCGGTTCGTCGGGGCGAACCAGAGGTTGTTCTGGAAGAAGTCCGCGTGGCCGTAGACGTGGGCGATGACGAGCTTCTGGTCCACGGTCGCGTTGCTCTTCATCAGGTAGGCGTAGCAGGGGTCGTTGTTGATGACGAGCTCGTAGATCTTCTGGAGCCCCCACCGGTACCCCTTCGCGAGCTCCTCGAACTCCATCCCGAACCGCCAGTGCGGGAAGCGGGTCGGGAAGCCGCCGTACGCCGCGACCTCGTTCAGCTTGTCGTGGTCGAGGGTCTCGAAGATGGTCCGCGGGAAGACGAGGCCATAGTCGCGCGCGATCGCCTCGATCCGCGCCCGCTCGTGCTGGAGCTCCGGGGGAAGCGCCATCACGCCCCCGCGCCGAGGAAGGCGCGGATCGCCTTGGGGATCCCCTCGCGGTCCGGGATGTCGCAGGAGCGGACCCGCTCGTCCCCTCCGAAGGCGGCGTCGAGGTCCTTCTTGAACTGCCCCGAGCCGTAGGCGCTCTTCACCTGCCCGTAGCAGAAGAGGTTCGCGCGGTTCAGGAACTGGAGCTTCAGGAGCTCGACGCACCGCTCCGTGTCCCGCGCGCTCCAGTTGTCCCCGTCGGAGAAGTGGAAGGCGTAGACGTTCCAGGTGTCGGCCGGGAACTTCTCCTCGACGAGGCGCAGGGCGAGCTCGTAGGCCGACGAGATCTTCGTCCCCCCCGACTCGCGCAGATGGAAGAAGGTGTGGGCGTCGACGACGTGGGCGACGGCGTCGTGGACGATGTAGCGGACCTCGAGGTTGCGGTACTGCGAACGGAGCCACGTGTCGATCCAGAAGGCCGCGAGCCGGACGATCTCCTTCTGCTCCTTCCCCATCGATCCGGAGACGTCCATCATGTAGAGGATGACGGCGGAGGACTCGGGGGAGTCGGTCACCTTGCGGGAGCGGTAGCGGCGGTCCTCCCGCCACGGGATGACGCGGGGACGGGCCGGGTCGTAGAGGCCGAGCGAGATCGTGCGCCGCAGCGCGTGCTTGTAGGTGCGCTTGAAGTGGCGCAGGCTCTCCGGCCCGCGGCGGGCGATCCCGGTGTAGACCCCCGCGGTCGAGCGCAGCCACCGCGTCCCCTTCGGCTGGATCCGCGGCAGCCCGAGCTCCTCCCCGAGGAGCGCGGCGAGCTCCTCGAGGGTCACCTCGACCTCGAGGACGTGGCTCCCCTCGGCGTCCCCGGCGTTGCCCGACCCCTCCCCCTCGAGGGGGGTCCCGGGCGCCCCCTCCCCCTGGCCGACGCCGCTCTTGGGGTTGGGGCCGTAGCGGATCCGGGGGAGCTCGATCTGCGGGAGCGGGATCGAGACGGCGTTCTTGCCGAGCCGGCCGAGGAGCTCCCCGTTCGTGATGTAGCGGTGGAGGTCCTTGCGGATCCTCCCCTTCACGATCTCCCGGAATCGGGCGTGGTCGCGGTCGATCTTCCGGACCATAGGACCGTCGCGGCGCTACTCCCCCTTCACGTCGCCCCGGGCGAAGATCGAGGCGACGTAGTTGAGGACGTCCGTCGCGCAGACGTCGCAGTAGCCGTAGGTGCGGATGAGGCGGCTCTTCACGACCTCGATCTTCTCCTGGGCGTCCTTGTCGACGACGGTCGAGACGAGGCTCGTCAGCTTGATCGAGTCCTTCTGGTCCTCGAAGAGCTTCAGCTCGAGCGCCTTCTGGAGCCGCTCGTTCGTCTTGTAGTTGAAGGTCTTCCCCTCGACCGCGAGCGCCCCGATGTAGTTCATGATCTCGCGGCGGAAGTCGTCCTTGCGCGACTCGGAGATGTGGATCTTCTCCTCGATCGAGCGCATGAGCCGCTCGTCGGGCTCCTCGTCGCGGCCCGTGTAGCGGTTGCGGACCTTCTCCTTCTGCGTGTAGGCCTTGACGTTGTCGATGTAGTTGCTCGCGAGGCGCTGGATCGCCTCCTCGTCGGAGGCGATCGCGCGCTGGACCTCGTTCTTGACGACGTCCTCGTACTCCTCCCGCACGAGCGCGAGGAGGTCGCGGTAGCGCTTCCTCGTCTCCTCGGCCGAGATGAGGGAGTGGTGGGCGAGCCCCTCCTCGAGCTCGTTCATCACCATGAAGGGGTTCACGCACGGCTCGAGGTTGTCCCGGACGAGGGCGTTGCTGATCTTGTCCTGGATGTAGCGCGGGGAGATCCCGCTCATCCCCTCGCCGGGCGCCTCCTCCCGCAGCTCCCGGATGTTGTCCTTCGTGAAGCCCGGCAGCGTCTTGCCGTTGTAGAGCTTGAGCTTCTGCAGCAGCGTCAGGTTCGCGCGCTTGGGCTCCTCCAGCCGCGTGAGGACCGCCCACATCGCCCCCATCTCGATCGTGTGGGGGGCGATGTGCTTGCCGGAGACCTTGCGGTTGTTGAAGTCCTTCTCGTAGATCTTGATCTCCTCCTTCAGGATCGAGTTGTAGGGGATGTCGATCTTGAGGGTGCGGTCGCGGAACGCCTCCATCAGCTCGTTGTTCTGGAGCTTGCGGAACTCCGGGGCGTTCGTGTGCCCGATGATGACCTCGTCGATGTGGGTCTGGGCGAACTTCTTCGGCTTGATCGAGTGCTCCTGGGACGCCCCGAGGAGGTCGTAGAGGAAGGCGACGTCGAGCTTCAGGACCTCGATGAACTCGACGACCCCGCGGTTGGCGACGTTGAACTCCCCGTCGAAGTTGAAGGCGCGCGGGTCGGAGTCGGAGCCGTACTCGGCGATCCGGCGGTAGTTCAGGTCCCCCGTCAGCTCCGTCGAGTCCTGGTTCTTCTCGTCCTTCGGCTGGAAGGTCCCGATCCCGACGCGGTCCTTCTCCGAGAGGACGAGGCGGCGGACCTGGATGTGGCCGAGGACCCGGTCGAAGTCCCCGCGGTAGCGCTTCATGAAGTCCCCGAGGTGGTAGCGGCAGGAGGGGCACAGTTCCCCCTCGACCTCGAGGCGGTACCCCTTCTTGCTCCTCTTGCTCAGCGTCTCGACGAGCTTCTTCCGCGCCGGCTCCGGGACGAGCTTCAAGGGCTCCTCGTGCATCGGGCAGTCGACGAAGTCCCCCTCGGCCTCCGTCTTCCACCCGAAGGTGTAGAGCGCCCCATCGGGCCGCCGGGAGTAGTCCTCGATCCCCTTCTTCAGGAGCCCGACGATCGTCGACTTGCTCGAGCCGACCGGCCCGTGGAGGAGCATCACCCGCCGCTCCGGCCCGTAGCCGAAGGCGGCGGCCTTGAGGATGTTGACGAGGTTCTGGAGCGGCTTCTCGAGCCCGAACAGGCCGTCCTCCCCCCCGCCGATCGGGTCCTCGAAGAACTTGTACCGGACGATCCTCTCCTTCCCCTCCTCCGCCTCGTCGACGCCGTGGAAGAGGATCATGTCGTAGAGGCGCTGGAAGGCGTTGCGCAGGACGAGGGGGTTCCCCTCGACGACCTTGAGGTAGTCCTGGAACGACCCCTCCCAGTGCTGCTCGGCGAAGGCCTCCCGGTCGACGGAGGTACGGATGATGCCCGCGAGGTCTGCGGGTCCCTTCGGCAAGGTCTCCATGCGTCGCCTCTTTCCGGTCCGCCGGAGCCCGTGGCCTATCGTCGGTCGGACCGGATCGCTTGAGTAGCCCTGAAACGCGCCCGGGGCAAGCCTCCATCCCTTCCCCGCGACCGGCACCCCGTGGAAA
>CBRGOK010000271.1:0-5861 GCA_967798035.1 uncultured bacterium | reverse complement strand
GCAAGACGCTGGTCCGCCAGATCTCGCAACATGCCCACTCGGAGATCGTCGGGACGGAGAGGAAGCGCGTGCCGAGGAGCGAGCGGCCGTAGAGCAGGTTCCGCATCGCGACCCCCGCCCCGTAGATCGCGGTCAGGGGGGCGAGGGCCCTCCGCACGGGCGCGGCGAGCTCCGACGGATCCAAGGTCTACCGGAGGGTGGCGCGTCGCGCCGCGCGGGCCTTGGACCTCGCCGACACCTCCGCGATCTCCCGAGGCGAAAGGGCGACCCCGGCGGCCTCCTCGTAGGCGCGCAGGAAGCGAAGCCTGTCGGGCCGCGAAACGACCGCCGGGCAGTCGTCGAGCTGCGCCAGGGCGGCGACCCTCTCCCGCTCTCCGAGGTCGCGCCCGCGCACGTCCTCGGTGTCGATCAGCAGGACCTCGGAGGCCCCGTCACGCCTGCGGACCAGGAGGTTCTTCGTCGCCAGGTCGCGGTGGTGCAGGCGCGCCCGGTGCAGCGATCCGACCACGCGGGCGCACGCCCGGATCAGGTCCCGCTTCTCTCCCGCCGGGAGTCGGCCGTACGGGCCCGCCAGGAACTCCCGGAGGGTCGAGGCGTCGGCGAGGTACTCGCGCAGCAGGAGCGACCGCGCGACGAGCGGCCCCCGACGCTCCTCGACGAGGGCGAGCGCCCGGGGGGTGGGAAGACCGAGGAGGCCGAGGAGGTGGGCCCCCATCCAGGCTCGCCTCCCCCGGCTCCCGCGGAAGAGGTCGGCGAGCGCGCGCAGCGCGTCGCCGGCCCGCGTCTCCTTGACGATCCAGGTCCCTCCGCCCGTCCCCGCGACGAGGGTCGAGGTCCCGCGCGGCGTCCGGTCGACGACCCGGGAGGGGTCGGCCGCGGCGTGGGAGGCGAGCGCCCGCCCGATTTCCTCGAGACCGACCTCGCGGCGGCGGACGATCCGGACCCCCCCGTCCCGACCCGTCGCGAACTCCCGGCGGTCCTCGAGGCAGCGGCGCAGGCGGCTCCGGCGCCACCGGCGCTCGATCGACGCCTCGGCCTCGGCGGCCTCTCTCGCGAATCCCGCGGGATCGGCCAGCCGCGACTCCTCGGCGTACGTAGCGAGGAGCGCCTCCCCTTCCCCTTCGCGCAGCACCCCCCGCAGCCCCCGCCGCAGCAGGGCGATCCCCCGCGCCCGCCGCGCGCGGGAGACGCTCCACGGCCCGCGGACCGCGTGCAGGTCGACGATCGAGAAGCGCCCGTCGGACCCGAGCAGGAGATCCCCGCCATGGAGGTCCCGCGGGTCGAAGCCAGACTCGTGGAGCCGCGCGAGGAACCCGGCGAGACGTCCGAGGTGCGCGGCTCGATCCCCCTCGCGCCCCGCGAAGAACTCCTCCGCCGTCCTCGCCCCCGGCACTTCCCGGCAGAGATAGGCCGCCCGGCGGGGGGAGGTCCCCGACGGCTCGAGGAGGGCGAGGGGCTCCCCCGTCGGGATCCCGCGCTCCCGCAGAGCCAGCGCCGTCTTCCACTCCCTCCGCGCCCCGTTCGGACGCAGGAACTCCGGCAGGAGGGCGCGCGCGCCGACCGTCCGATGGACCTTGAGGTAGGCCCTCTCCCTCGCGAGGCGGTAGACGGCGCGGACGGCGTTGTCCTTGACGAGGCTCGCCCCCTCGACGCGCGGGGGATCCCCGGAGAGCGCCTCTCCCAGGGCGCGGGCGAGCCTCGCCCCCTCCGCCGTCGCCTCGAAGGAGAGGGCTCCGAGGCGCCCCCGCTCCAGCCGATCCGCGCCCTCCTCGGGCGCGCGCACGGCCTCACGCGCCGCGGCGGCAGACTTCGGCATAGACGGCCGCCACCGCCTCGGCCTGGTGGAGGGGGTGCCAGCGCCGCCGGGCGTCCGCGCTCGCCTCCGCGCCCATCGACCGGCGAAGCGCCGGGTCCGAGGCGAGTTCCACGAACGCGCGGCCGATCGCCTCGGGACGCTCCTCGACCACGAAGCCGGTCCGGCCCTGGTCGACGATCTCCCCGAGGATCCCCCGCCGGGTCACGACCGCGGGCTTCCCCATCGCCATCGTCTCGCGCAGGGCGCGGCAGGTCCCGTCGGTCCCGGGGACGAGGAAGGCGACGGCGTCCATCGCGGCGATCGCCGCCAGGTACTTCTCGCCGGAGAGGTAGCCGGGAAACCGGACGACGGGCTCGAGCCCGAGGCGCTTCGCGGGCTTCCTCGCCACCGCCTCGAGGTGCGTCCCCCTCCCGACGACGAGGAGGCGCAGCCGCGGGACCTTCTCCACGGCGGCGGCGACGGCCTCCAGCAGGACGTCGAAGCGACGCCTCCGCTGGACGCGGGCGATCACCCCCACCACGAACTCCTCCGGGGCGAGCCCGAGGTCGGGGCGGACGTCGGGGAGGACCCGGGACGGGTCGAAGCGGTCGAGGTCGAGGGGGGGCTCGACGACCTTCACCCGCGAGGCGCGGACCCCGGCGGCGAGGAGCCCCTCGGCGGCGCGACGTCCCGGGGCGATCACGGCGTCCGTGCGCCGCAGGCAGAGGCGGTCGCGGAAGGAGAGGCGGCGGATCTCCCCCTCGTAGATCGAGCGGACGAGGGCGGTCTTCGAGGACGAGAACCGCCGGGCAACGGCCCCGACGAGGTGGTCGTTCGAGAGGTGGGCGTGGAGGACGTCCGGGTTGGTCTCGTCGAGGTGGCGCGCCAGCGCCCTCGCGTCCCGGAGGTCGCGGATCGGGGCGAAGTGCTTCGGCAGCTCGAACCGCAGCAGCGGCTCGACGCCCCGCGCCCGCGCCTCCTCGAGGAGCGCCCGGGAGTCCCCCCCCTTCGTGTAGGTCGAGATCGCGAGCTCGCAGCGGTGGCCGAGGGACCCGAGCCGCCGGACGAGCTCGACGGCGGGCTCGGCGGGACCGGTCCACTTGAAGTTCGAGAAGAGGTGGAGGGCGCGCACGCTGCGGCCAGTTTCCCCCTCCCTCCCTTAAAGGAAAAGGCCCCGCCGGGCGGGGCCTCGCCATTCCGGCCAGGGGGAGCCGGTCAGGAAATCTTCTGGAGGAGCTTCTTCTCCGTCCCGACGAGCTTCTCCGAGGTCGCGTCGATCTCCTTCTGCTTCGCGGCGACGGACGCGTCCTTCTCCGCGCGGGAGCCGAGGCGCTCGAGCTTGCCCTTGAGGGTCGTCTTGTCCCCCTCGAGCTTGTCGACGGCGGTGAGGAACTTCTGGTAGTCCTTGACGAAGCCGTCGAGGGAGGAGCCGGCGGCGGCCTTCATCCCCTCGAAGAGCTTGCCCGGGGAGATCTTCCCCTCGACGGTCGCGACCTTCTTGCCGTCGGCGTTGAAGAAGACGAACCGCGGCGTCGACTTGCCCGCGAGGGCTCCGGCGATCTCACCCGCCTCGGGGAGCTTCTCGGCGTTCACCTGGACGAGCTGGAAGGCCTTGGCGCCGATCGCGACCCGCTCGTCGGGCGAGGTGGGGTCGACGAAGAGCTTCGCGTCCCCCGCGGAGCCGTAGACCATGACCAGCATCGGCCGGCCGGTCTTCGCGCCGAAGGCCGCCATCGGATCCGCCGCCTCCCCGTCGCAGGAGTCCGCGGCAGACAAGTTCACGTTGAGCTTCGCCAAACTGGCGGCTGTGCGTCCGCATCAGCCAGCCGAGGCGTTCGCGGGGAAGGCGAAGGCGAGCGCGAAGGGCGCCGCCACTGAAAGAAGGATCGCGCGCTTCAGTCTCACGGCCTTGCTCCTCCCGCTCGGTGGCGGGCTGCCCTGCGGGGTCCCACCCCGGGGCATAGGGGCAATCTATCGGTGGTCCCCCGTTCCTGACAAGAGGGCAGATGCCGGGGGGGGGGTGAGGGGGGGCGTCAGGGGGGGCCGGTCGGCGCCCCCCCCGGCTCCTCGACCACCCCCCCCCGATCCCGGGGGCCCGTTCGGGAAGGGGAGGACCCGGAAGAGGACGTAGGGCGCGCAGATGCCCGTCGGGAGGTGGCCCGCGGGCGCGGGGAAGGCGCGGATCTTAGGATCCCGGTCCTTCCCGGAGGAGCCGATGCCTCGAGCCGCCCGAGTCCTCTCCCTTCTGGCACTCTGGGGGACCGCCCGCGCCCAGGTCCCCGCCCCGGCCGAGGTCCTCGGGTTCGAGCCCGGAGAGGACAGCCGGCTCGCCCCCTGGGCGAAGATCGTCGAGTGCTACGACCGCCTCGACGCGGCGAGCCCGAGGGTCTCCGTCCTGCGCCCCGGCAAGAGCACCCTCGGACGCGACTTCCTCGCCGTCCTCATCTCCTCCGAGGGAAACCTCGCCCGGCTCCCCGAGATCCGGGAGGCGCAGCGGAAGATCCACGACCCGCGGCGCCTCGCCGCCGGCGAGGAGGAGGCGCTCCTCCGGTCGGGACCCGCCGTCGTCTACGTCACCTGCACGATCCACTCGACGGAGGTCGCCTCCTCCTTCACCGCGCTGCGCCTCGCCCACGCGCTGGCGACGGCAACCGACGCGGAGACCGCGGAGATCCGGGACGGCGTCCTCCTCGTGCTGGTCCCGTCCCTCAATCCCGACGGGATCGACATCGTCCACGACTGGTACCGGGAGACGCTCGGGACGCCGTGGGAGGGGACGTCCCCGCCGCGCCTGTACCACCCCTACGCCGGGCACGACAACAACCGCGACTGGTACATGCTCACGCAGGTCGAGACTCGCCTCTCGACCCGCCTCCTCTACGAGGAGTTCCTCCCCGAGATCTGCTACGACCTCCACCAGATGGGGCGCGAGGGGGCGCGCCTCTTCGTCCCCCCCTTCGCGGACCCGATCAACCCGAACCTCGATCCCGGCGTGACGGCGGGGATGAACCTCGTCGGGACGAAGATGGCCCTCGACCTCGCGGCCCGGGGCCTGAAGGGGATCGTCCAGGGGGTGCTCTACGACTCGTGGTGGCTCGGCGGGAACCGCAACGTCCCGACGCGCCACAACATGATCGGGATCCTGACGGAGTCGGCCTCCGCGAACCTCGCCTCCCCCGTCTTCCAGCGCGCGGCCGACCTGCGCGGCCACGGCCACGACCTCCCCGAGTACAAGGCGCAGGTGAACTTCCCCGACCCCTGGCCCGGGGGGTGGTGGAGGCTCCGCGACATCGTCGCCTATCAGGAGGCGGCGGCGAGGTCCCTCCTCCTCCTCGCCGCGCGCGAGCGCTCGCTCTTCAAGCGCAACGTCGTCGCGATGGCGCGGCGCGCGATCGAGAGGGGGAGGAGCGAGCCCCCCTACGCCTACCTCGTCCCCGAGGAGCAGGACGACGGCCATGCGCTCGCGACCCTCCTCGACCTCCTCCTTCGAACCGGGGTCGAGGTCGAACGGGCGAAGGCCCCCTTCACCGCCGACGGCGCGGAGCGCCCGGCGGGGACCTACGTGATCCCCCTCGCCCAGCCCTACCGCGCCTACGTGAAGGACCTCCTCGAGCGCCAGGCCTATCCCGACGTGAAGGAGTCGACGAAGGGGGATCCCATCCGCCCCTACGACGTCGCCGGCTGGACCCTCCCGCTCCAGCTCGGCCTGCGCGTCGTCGAGGCGGGGGCTCCGGTCGAGGCCCCTCTCGAGCGCCTGACCGAGCCGCCGGGGCCCGGCGGCTCCTTCTCGGGGAGCGGGGAGACCGCGTTCCGGATCGACGGACGATCCGCCCGCGCCCACGGCGCCGCCGCCGCCCTCGCGACCGAGGGGCTCTCCGTCTTCCGGATGGCCGCCTCGATTCCCGAGGGCCCTTCGGCGGGCGACTTCGTCGTGACCGGAGCAAGCGCGGCCCGGATGCGAGCGCTGGCCGAGAAGGAGGGGCTTCGGATCGCCGCCCTCCCCTCCGCGCCCTCGAAGGCGACCGCGTGGCGGATCCGCGCCCCCCGGGTCGGCCTCTATCAGGGG
>CBRGOK010000270.1:0-5877 GCA_967798035.1 uncultured bacterium | reverse complement strand
CCCTGGCCAGGCGCTTCTCCCTCCCCGGGGCGGGGCTCGCCACGCTCCACGTCCTGCGCTTCGAGGGGACCTCCGGGGAGTTCGACCCGAAGGAGGCGGTCGTCCGCGCGACCTCCGAGGAAGGGGAGGAGGTCACCCTCCGCCCCCTCGCGACCTTCCGCGCCCCCTCCTCCCAGCTCGACGCCCTCGTCTTCCGCACCCTGGCGGGGCCGGGCGACCGCTCCACCCTCGCTCCGGGCTCGTGGATACCCCTCGCCCTCGTCGTCCCCGGGGCGCGCGATCCCGAGCGCTTCCGCCGGGCGGAGGTCGCGGGGGCGGTCCTGGAGCCCGCGCGCGTGGAGCTGGAGGACTGGAAGACTTTCCTCGTCTCCCCGAGGCGCGACCTCTTCCGGTCGGCCGCCGCCCCCTCCTCCGCGCGCGGAGATCGATGACGCTTTTCTTGACCCGCCCGGCGGCGGGGCGCATCCTGGGCCCCGCATCGGGCATCGTTTGATCCCCGACCTCGATCGAGCCGCGCGGAGCGGGCCGACCCCCCTGACGGCGGTCCGCGACGGGCGTTTGCGTACTGGGGTCCCTTCCGGGGACCGCGTTCCGATCCGTTTCGACTTCGCCGCGAAGGGGGCCCTGACCCCCCCGCGGGCACGGTCGAGGGGTTCGCCTCGGCGCGCGACCCCCGCGACCGGCTGATCCCCCGGACTCCGCCCGGATTTTCCGCCCCTCGTACTGGGCGGCGCGCGTCGACCGGTCGCGGTCGGGAGGAGAGGGTCCGTGGAAGATATCACCAGCGGAGGGATCGCCCTCCTGGCGGCGGGTTTCGGCGCCGTGGTCGCCGGCGTCCTCGTCACCCGGCGGGAGCGCCGGGGGGTCGGAGGCGCGAGGAGCCAGGCGGCGGAGATCCTCCGCAAGTCGGAGGAGGAGGCCGCGCGCCGGTCGCAGGAGGCGGAGCTCCGCTCCCGCGAGGACGCGGCCCGCCGGCGATCGGAGGGGGAGAAGGAGTCGGAGGAGAAGCGGGCCGAGCTGCGGGAGGAGGGGAAGCGCCTCGAGCGTCGCGCCCAGTCGATCGACGACCGGACCGACCTCCTCACGCGGAAGGAGCGGACCCTCGAGGACCGGGACCGCTCCCTCCAGGGGCGGGAGGGGACGATCCGCGCGCGGGAGGAGGAGCTCGCCGGCCTCGTCGCGAAGGCGACGGAGCGGCTCCAGCAGGTCTCGGGCCTCTCCCGCGAGGAGGCGACGAACCTCCTCCTCGAGCGCCTGGAGGCGGAGAACGAGCGGGCGCTCGCGGTCCGGCTCGAGCGCGCGCAGGCCCGGCTGAAGGAGGAGGAGACGCGCCTCTCCCAGCGCGTCCTCTCCGTCGCGATCCAGCGGATGAGCGTCTCCCACGCCCAGGAGACGACCGTCTACGCCGTCGAGGTCCCGAACGACGACATGAAGGGGCGCCTGATCGGGAGGGAGGGGCGCAACGTCCGGGCCTTCGAGCGGGAGACGGGGGTCGACCTCATCGTCGACGACACCCCCGGGGTCGTCGTCATCTCCTCCTTCGACCCGGTCCGGCGGGAGGTCGCCCGCCGCGCCCTCGAGAAGCTGATCGCCGACGGCCGCATCCACCCGAGCCGGGTCGAGGAGGTCGTCGTCGAGACCCGCCGGGAGGTCGAGGCGGGGATCGAGGAGACGGGGCGGCGCACCCTCCACGAGCTCGAGATCCGCAACCTCCACCCCAAGCTCCTCCAGCTCATCGGCCAGCTCAAGTTCCGGACCTCGTACGGGCAGAACGTCCTCCTCCACTCGATCGAGTGCGCCTACCTCTGCTCCTCCATGGCGGCGGAGCTCGGCCTCGACCCGAACGTCGCCAAGCGCTGCGGCCTCCTCCACGACGTCGGCAAGGCGGTCTCCCACGAGATCGAGGGGGGGCACGCCGGGATCGGGGCGGACTTCGCGCGGCGCCACGGGGAGAACCGGATCGTCGTCAACGCGATCGCCGCCCACCACGAGGAGGTCCCCTACGAGAGCGCCTACGCCGTCCTCACCCAGGTCGGCGACGCGATCTCCGCCTCGCGCCCCGGCGCCCGCCGCGACTCCCTCGAGCGCTACCTGAAGCGGATGCGCGCCCTCGAGGAGGTGGCCGGCTCCTTCCCCGGCGTCGAGCAGG
Source organism: uncultured bacterium (assembly GCA_967798035.1). Classification (GTDB taxonomy): domain Bacteria; phylum Planctomycetota; class UBA1135; order UBA1135; family JAKEFM01; genus JAKEFM01. The sequence goes on along the minus strand of CBRGOK010000270.1, from coordinate 3,728 downwards.
TCTACGCGGTGCAGGCCGGGCGTGAAGTCCGCGTCCTCGTCAACGCGGAGCGGGTCGACGACGCTGCCGCCGTCCGGGTCGCGCGCGACATCGCCCAGCGCGTCTCCGAGGAGCTCGAGTTCCCCGGCGAGATCAAGGTGACGGTCCTGCGGGAGACGAAGGTCGTCGAGTTCGCCCGGTGAGGAAGGCGCGGGCCGAGGAGGAGGGGGGGCTCTTCTCGCCAAGGAAGGATCCCGCGGCCCCGGAGGGGGTCCGGATCTACTCCGTCACGGAGCTCACCCTCGAGCTCAAGGACCTCCTGGAGGACGCCTTCCCCGACCTCTGGGTGGAAGGCGAGGTGACGAACCTCTCGCGCCCCGCCTCGGGCCACGTCTACTTCTCCCTCAAGGACGAGGGGGCGGAGATCGGGGCCGTCCTCTGGCGCATGCAGGCGGCGCGACTTCGCTTCGACCTCCAAGTAGGGGCCGCCGTCCTCGTCCACGGCAAGCTCGACCTCTACGCGCCCCGCGGCCAGTACAAGGTCATCGCCGACCGGATCGAGCCGAAGGGGGTGGGGGCGCTCCAGGTCCGCTTCGAGCAGCTGCGGAAGAAGCTCGAGGCCGAGGGGCTCTTCGCCGCCGAGAGGAAGCGCCCGATCCCCTTCCTCCCGGCCCGGATCGGGATCGTCACCGCCCCGCGGGCCGCGGCGATCCGCGACCTCCTCCACACGATCTTCGAGCGCTTCCCGCGCGCTTCGGTCCTGGTCCGCCCCGCGAAGGTCCAGGGGGAGGGAGCCGCCGAGGACTGCGCGAAGGCGCTCGCCGATCTCGCGGAGTCGGGGCAGGTCGACGTGATCGTCCTCACCCGGGGCGGCGGCTCCCTCGAGGACCTCTGGGCCTTCAACGAGGAGGTCCTCGTCCGGGCCGTCGTCGCCTCCCCGATCCCCGTCGTCTCCGCCGTCGGGCACGAGATCGACTTCACCCTCTGCGACTTCGCCGCCGACCTGCGGGCGAAGACGCCGACGGAGGCGGGCGTCCTCGTCGTGCCCGACCTCGAGGAACTCACCTCCCGCCTCGAGGAAAACGCCCGCCGCCTCCGCGAGGGGCTCGCAGGCCGCGTCCGGGAACTCCGGGAGCGGATCGAGGGCCTCCGCAATCACTGGGTCTTCCGCCGCCCGCAGGCCCGTCTCGAGCTCTACGCTCAGTCCCTCGACGCGCGGATCGACGCCCTCGGGCGCGTCCTCGACGCGATCTTCTCCGGCGCGCGACACCGGGCGGCCGACCTCGGCCGGCGCCTCGAGGCGGCGCGCCCCGGCGCCCGCCTCGCGCGGGACAGGGAGCGCCTCCTCGCCGCCGACCGCCGACTCGGGTCCTCCCTCGCCGCGCGCCTGCGCTCCGCGCAGGAGCGCTACGAGCGGGCCGTCGATCGCCTCGAGGCGAGATCCCCCGTCGCGATCCTCGCGCGGGGGTACAGCCTCGCGCGGGTGGCGGGGGATCGGGGGTTCGTGACGGACGCCTCCCGCCTCAAGGTCGGAGACCTCTTGGAGACGACCTACCACAAGGGGCGGAGTCTCTCGCGGGTGGAGAGGGTCGAGTCTGCTCCCTCGGCCTCCGGACGCCCTCCCTCGCCGAGCAGGAGCGAGTGAGAGGGCTCCCCCCCTACTCGGAGCCGCGCGCCTCCTCGATGGAGAGGATCCTCAGGAAGTCGAACCTCCGGAAGTCCGCCGCGTTCTCGGTCACGATCGTCCCGACGCGCGCGTCCCTCATCGTTGCGGCGAGGAAGAGGTCGTACCAGGCGGGCCCCGTGACCCCCCGGAGGGCGCCCTCGCGCAGGGCGCGCAGCACGGTCCCTCGTTTCGGGTAGACCTTGGCCAGCGTGCGCGAGTGATAGAGGTCCGCGGCCCGCCGCGAGGCTTCGCTCGAATCGAGGGGCGGGTCGACGAAACGGGGTCGCGTGACGACCGCAGCGAACTCGATGAGGTTCTGGGGAGCGACGCAGAAGGCGCCCCGCTCCTTCAGGGCCCTCGACACGAGGTCCGCGGCGGCCCGGTGGAGCGGGGAGCCGCGGTAGGCCGCGTGGACGAAGACGTTCGTGTCGAGCAGCGCCCGCTCCACGGCTCACTCGTAGATGTCCTCGCGACGGAGCGGCCCGAGGACTCGCCCCTCGACGGCCGCCAGGGGATCGGGCCCCGGAACGGTCGGCCGGCGCCTCTTCCAGATCTTGTTCTTCCGCGGGACTTCCCGCTGCCTCAGGTATTCCTGCAGGCCGAAGACTCGGGAGGGCTTGCCCCGCCGGAAGACGACGACCGCGGCCTTCTCGCCCCGCCTTGCCCGGCGGAGGATCCGGTCCGCGATGCTCCGAGGAAAGGAGGGATTCGGCATGTCCGGTTGAAAAACAGACGATGGAACGTGACAGGATAGGGGCTGAAAGGATTTCATCAAGGAAGGCCGTCCGCATGGATGAACCCGGTGGTCAGGAACCCGATCGCCGGCCGCGAGGCGCCAGGTCAGGGTTCTTCCGTTTCATGTAGCCGATTCGTCCCAGGGGGGTTCTCTCATCCAGCGTGCTGAGTCTCCGCCTCCCTCCCTGCTCGAGGTCGAAGATCGCCCAGTCCGACCGGTAGACCCAGGGATCCTCGGGAAGGGTCTCGATGATGCGCCGCCAGAGCGACTTGGCGCCCTCCGCGTCCCCGGAGTGGAACCGGGCGACACCGAGCAAGTAGAGAGCCTCGGCCCCGCGGGTCGCCGGTGGCCGGGTCTGGTAGGGGGTAAGCGCTCCGCGGAGTTCATCGAACTCCCCTCGGCAGAGGAGGGCGTGCGCGCGCTCGATCGAGAGGTCCTCCTCCCAGGATCCACGCCCCTCGATCCGTGCGAACGCGCGCTCCATCTCCTCGAAATCGCCCGCGAGGCGCAGGGCATGGCCGAGTCCGTACGACGCGCGGTCGCGCTCCGGGCCAGGGGGCAGCTTTGCGAGGGCGCGTTCGTAGGCGGCGCGCGTCCGACCGGTCTGGCCGAGATCGAGGAAGTGCTCGGCCGCCAGGAGCAGCGAGTCGATCCGCCCCTCTTCGGCCTCCCGTTCGATGCGGACCTCCTCCTCCGAGGGGCGGTTCCACTTGGGATTCTCGCGGAGAAGCTTCCGCAGCGCCTCGTAGAGCGCGTCCTCGGTCGAGTAGTTGTCCGCTTCGGCGACGACTCTTCCGAGGGGGCTCATGATCAGGACGGGAGGGGTGTCGACGCCCATCCCGCCGAGTTCCGGTCGCATCTTCACGACGAACTCCCGCGCCTCCCGATCGCCGGCCGCTCCCCCGGGAAACAGGTCGAAGTAGAAGGGGATGAACCGGCGGTTGACGAGCCTCCTCACCCGCTCGTCGCCGAAGGGCCCCGCACGGAGGACCTCGGCGGCGGGTCACCACCCGCCATCGGGGGTCGTCCCGAACGCGACGGGCTTGATGAGGAGAAGCCGACCCTGGTCGGCGGAGGCTTCGCGGGCAGCCCGGAAAGGCAGGTACCAGCGGATCCCCGTCTGGTCCTTCGCGAGCGGATTCCCCTGCGCGACCTGGGGGAGAGCCAGAGCGAGCAGCGCACAACCGATCATGAACGGCACCGAATCTGGGGGGATTGTGCGCGGATCGACGCGCTTCGTCACGAGGGTCTCGACCGCCGGAGGACCCTCGGGCGGGGGTGACCCCCGACGGGCCGGCGGTTCCTCGAGGGGAAGAATCGAGGTCCGCCGTCCGGCGCGAGGCTCCT